>NZ_ALCB01000107.1:0-20777 GCF_000282935.1 Actinomyces sp. ICM39 | reverse complement strand
AGGATCAGCGCGTTGGCGCCGGTGCGGGCCAGGCCACCCTTGCCACCCTGTTCGGGGGCGGGAGCCGGGGCCGCGGAGGGCTGCTCGCTCGGAGCGGCGCTCGGCTCCTCGGCGGGTGCCGGGGGAACGGTGACCGTCAGTGGAGCGGTCGCGGAGACGACCGGCGCGCTGGACTCGGCGACAACCGTGTGGTCCCCGGCCTCGGTGTTGGCGGGGACAGTCACCTCAGCGGTGAAGTCACCGTTCTCGTCCGTGGTGGCGGTGCCGACCTCGACGGGCTCAGAGTGCAGCGTGAGCGTCACGGTGGACTCGGGCGCGAAGCCCGTGCCCTTCACGGTGACGGTCTTGCCGGCCTCGACGGTCGTGGGATCGACGGTCACGGCGGGGGTCGAGAGCTTCTCGGCCTTGACGGTAACCGACTTGACGGTCGTGTCCTTGCCGAAGCCCTTGAGGGCGTACGTCGGGTTGTCGTATTCCAAGGTCACGCGAGCGGTCTGGTTCGGGCCGATCGTGAAGGGGCCGACACCTTCCTTGAGCTGGGCGACGGTCAGGTCCTTAATGACCTGTCCGGCGACGGTGACCTTGTACTTCGCGTAGGTGTCCGTGAAGCCTTCGGTGTCGAAGGCGACGCTCACGCCCGAGGCGACCTTGTCGCCCGAGGTGATGGAGGCCGTGAAGCTGGTCTCGCCGGTCTTGGGGGTGGGGGCCTTGAACTTTTCGAGGCCGGAGGCAGGGATCGTGGTCGCGTCGGTGCCGATGGTGGTCAGGCCGGTGGGCACGTAGTTGGGCGTGCCGTTCGTGGTGACCGTGACGACGGGGAGGATCTCGTCGGGCTGCGCGGGCAGCGTGATGACGAGGTCGTTGCCCTCGACCTTGTAGGTCAGGGCCGCGTCGGAGCCGTCCAGCTTCACCGAGGAGATGTCGTTGGCGCCGGCGCCGCGCAGCGTAATCATGCCGTCGGCGGGCCACTTCTCGATGCCCAGGTAGATGTGGGAGTCATCGACCATGGTCTTACCCCAGGTTTCGATGGGGAAGTGGGTCGGGCGAGAGTTGTTGAGGATGCCGGGGTGAGCGCGGTTCCAGTCGCCGACGCCCTTGAGGACGGAGGCGTCCCACGGGTCGTAGGAGCCGTCGAACTTCGGGCCGACGTTGAAGAGGAACTGACCGCCCAGGGCCACGGTCGAGAACATGTTGCCCACGATCTCGGTGGTCTTGGTGTGGGCGCCGCCAGGGGCCTTACGCAACGCCGTCGTGTTGTCGACGTCGATCATGTGGTCCCAGTCTTCCTCGGAGTAGTCCGGGTAGCCGGTGTCCTTGAACTTGGGGGCAGCGTCGTCCCAGTTCGCGTAGCCCCAGGTCTTGTGGAAGATCGAAACGGCCGACTCCCAGGGACCCTGGGTCTGCTCGGACTGCATCTCGTTGTCCCAGCCGACCTCGAAGTCCGCGCGGTCGTTGCCCACGCGGGAGTTGATCATGATGTTCGGCTGGAGCTCGTGCGCCCACTGGCGCAGCTGGTCGGACTGCTCGGGGTTCGGCTTGCCCATGTCGTACCAGAGCTCGGCGATCTCGCCGTACTTGCCGCCGAGGAGTTCCTTGAGCTGCTCATGGATGTAGTCCATGTAGCCCTCTTCGTTCAGCGTGTTGTCGTTACGCCACGGGTTCTCGGGCTGCTTCTCCCAGTCGATGTTGGAGAAGTAGAGGCCGAACTTGATGCCGACCTTCTTGCAGGCCTGCGACAGCTCGAGGAGTGGGTCGCGGTGCGAGGGTGACTGCTTGGTGAAGTTGTAGTCGGTCGTGGCCGTGTCCCACATGGCGAAGCCATCGTGGTGCTTGGAGGTGATGAGCAGCATCTTCATGCCGCTGTCCTTGGCCTGCTGACACCACGCGGTCGCGTCGAAGTTGGGAGCCTCGAAGGTCTGGGCGGTGGCCAGGTACTCATCACGGGGAATGCCCTGCAGCGGAATGCGGGAGTCCCAGGTCTGCTGGTGTCCCCACGCCTTGATCTGCTCGGGGTAGCCCACTTCCTGCTTCTGGCCCTTGTACCAGCCTGCGTAGGAGGAGTAGACGCCCCAGTGGATGAACATGGCGTACTTCATGTCCTGCCACTGTGCGACCTTTGTCTGGTCAGAGGCTGCGACGGCTGCGGGGATCGCGTAGCGCGCGTCGTAGGTGGCCTGGGTGGTGGGGGCGCCGGACGGGGCACCGTCGGCTGCTGGCGTGTCGGCCAAGGCGGGACCTGCCATTCCTAGTGTCAGTAGGCCGGCAAGGAGGCTGCCAGCCAGTCGTTTCGTGATGCGCATCAAGTCTCCATTGATTGACGGGGCTCTCAGTCGTTGAGAGCGTTACTAGTTTGCCAGAGGAAGGGTGTAGTACGCCACTTTCGAATTTTGCAATAACTTACGATGGGCTTTCGTCTGACTTACGGACGCTTGACACTATGGAACTTTTGGTAGCGCCAGACCGTGTTTCGTCTAGCCAGGTGGGATGGAATAAAAGTGAGCAAACAAAGTTGAGTACATCAGACTCAGGTTTTGAGTAGCTCAAGCTTGTGGGGCTCGACGATGGAATAAAAGTCGATCCCGCAAAGTTGAGTGAATCAGACTCAGGTTTGAGAGCTTCGGGTTGCGGAATAAAAACCCTGCTCCTAAAGTTGAGTACAACAGACTCAAGGATGTGTCGGGACCTTCCCGGCACCACATAGACCACACAGACCAACGCGAGCCGCTCCGGAAGCGGAGACGGCCTCGTGAACGAAAGGAAACCAACCATGGCACGTGCAGTCGGCATCGACCTCGGTACCACCAACTCCGCTATCGCCGTCCTCGAAGGCGGCGAGCCCACTATCATCCCCAACGCTGAAGGCGCCCGCACGACCCCCTCGGTCGTCGCCTTCTCCAAGACCGGTGAGGTCCTGGTTGGCGAGATCGCCAAGCGCCAGGCCGTCACCAACGTTGACCGCACCATCTCCTCCGTCAAGCGCCACATGGGCACCGACTGGACCACGGAGATCGACGGCAAGAAGTACACCGCGCAGGAAATCTCCGCGCGCATCCTCATGAAGCTGAAGGCTGACGCCGAGGCCTACCTGGGCGAGCCCGTCACCGAGGCTGTCATCACCGTCCCCGCCTACTTCAACGACGCCCAGCGTCAGGCCACCAAGGACGCCGGTCAGATCGCCGGCCTGAAGGTCGAGCGCATCGTCAACGAGCCCACCGCCGCGGCCCTGGCCTACGGCCTCGAAAAGGGCAAGGAAGACGAGCTCATCCTGGTCTTCGACCTCGGTGGCGGCACCTTCGACGTGTCCCTCCTCGAGGTGGGCAAGGATGACGACGGCTTCTCCACCATCCAGGTGCGCGCCACCTCCGGCGACAACAACCTGGGCGGCGATGACTGGGATCAGCGCATTGTCAACTGGCTGATCGACCAGGTCAAGGCCAAGACCGGCGCCGACCTGTCCAAGGATGCGGTCGCCCTCCAGCGCCTGAAGGAAGCCGCTGAGCAGGCGAAGAAGGAGCTGTCCTCCGCGACCTCCACGAACATCTCGCTGCAGTACCTGTCCATGACCGCTGACGGCCCCATCCACCTGGATGAGTCCCTCACGCGCGCCAAGTTCGAGGAGCTCACCTCCGACCTGCTCGAGCGCACCAAGAAGCCCTTCCGCGATGTCATGGCCGAGGCCGGCGTGACCGTCTCCGAGATCGACCACGTCGTGCTCGTCGGCGGCTCCACCCGTATGCCCGCCGTCACCGAGGTCGTCAAGGAGCTGACCGGCGGTCGCGAGCCCAACAAGGGCGTCAACCCCGATGAGGTCGTCGCCGTGGGCGCCGCCCTGCAGGCCGGCGTCATCCAGGGTGACCGCAAGGACGTCCTGCTCATCGACGTGACCCCGCTGTCGCTCGGTATCGAGACCAAGGGTGGCGTCATGACCAAGCTCATCGACCGCAACACGGCCATCCCGACCAAGGCTTCGGAGATCTTCTCCACCGCCGAGGACGGCCAGCCCTCCGTGCTCATCCAGGTCTACCAGGGCGAGCGTGAGTTCGCCCGTGACAACAAGCTGCTCGGCACCTTCGAGCTGTCCGGCATCGCCCCGGCCCCCCGTGGCGTGCCGCAGATCGAGGTCACCTTCGACATCGACGCGAACGGCATCGTTCACGTCTCCGCGAAGGACCGTGGCACCGGCAAGGAGCAGTCGGTGACGATCACCGGCGGTTCGTCCCTGCCCAAGGAGGACATCGACCGCATGGTGCGCGAGGCCGAGGAGCACGCCGCCGAGGACAAGAAGCGCCGCGAAGAGGCCGACACCCGCAACCAGGCTGAGCAGACCGTCTACGCGACGGAGAAGCTGCTCAAGGACGAGGCCGACAAGATCTCCGAGGAGACCCGCGAGGCCGTCCAGAAGGACGTCGACGCCGTCAAGGAAGCCCTCAAGGGTGACGACATCGAGGCCGTGAAGACCGCCATGGCGACCCTGTCCGAGTCCGGCATGAAGATTGGCCAGGAGATCTACGCCAAGCAGCAGGCCGACGAGGCCGGCGCCCAGTCCGCGCCCGCGCAGGACGACGTCGTGGACGCCGAGATCGTTGACGAGGACAACAAGTGAGCACCGAAGAAACCAACGGTTTCTCGGCGCCCAACGAAGACGCCAACGTCGCCGGGGCCGACTCCTTCGAGTCGGCCCCGGCCGGCCAGGCGGCCGAGAACAACGAGACCGCACCCGGCGCGGATGACGCTGCCCAGGCCTCGTCCGAGGGTTCGACCGACGACATGAGTGCCTTCGAGGAGCAGATCGAGGACTCCGACCTCGCCAAGGCCCTCGAGCGTATCGCGAGCGTCGAGGACCAGCTGGCCCGCGCCAACGCGGAGCTGTACAACCAGGGCCAGGAGTACGCCAACTACGTGCGCCGCTCCAAGGAGGCCATCCCCGGCCACAAGACCGCGGGCCAGGACGAGGTCATCGAGTCGCTCATCAGCGTCCTCGACGACATCGCCGCCGCCCGCGCGCACGGCGACCTGGAGGACGGCCCCTTCGCGTCGATCGCCACGAAGCTCGAGGAGACGCTCAAGACGCGTTTCGAGCTCGAGC
The DNA here is from genome assembly GCF_000282935.1 of Actinomyces sp. ICM39. NCBI lineage: Bacteria > Bacillati > Actinomycetota > Actinomycetes > Actinomycetales > Actinomycetaceae > Actinomyces > Actinomyces sp. ICM39. The sequence goes on along the minus strand of NZ_ALCB01000107.1, from coordinate 15,691 downwards.
GCTACGGCGCCCCGGGCGACGACTTCGACCCAGCCCTGCACGATGCCCTCATGGCGACCACCAGCCCGGACGTCGACCATCCCGTCATCGGGCAGGTCCTCGCGAGCGGCTACCGCCGTGGCGAACGCGTCGTGCGCGCCGCGAAGGTGCTGGTGAACAACCCTGAATGACATCGACACGCTCGCAACTGAAAGAGAGGTGACACGCGCGTGAGTGAACAGGAATGGTTCTCCAAGGACTTCTACAAGGTCCTCGGAGTCGACAAGACGGCGGACAAGAAGGCCATCACCAAGGCCTACCGCAAGCTGGCTCGGCAGTGGCACCCGGATCAGAACCCGGGCGACAAGGCCGCTGAGGCCAAGTTCAAGGAAATCGGCGAGGCCTACGCCGTCCTGTCCAATGACGAGGACCGCAAGCGCTATGACGCGATCCGCGCGATGGCCGGCGGCGGGGCACGCTTCTCCGCCGGATCGGGCGGTGCGGGCGGCTTCGAGGACCTCTTCGGTGCCTTCGGCGGCGCCGGAGGCTTCGGTGGAGGCGGCCATAACGTGCGCTTCCAGACCTCCGGCATGCCCGGCGGCGGGGCTGGCTTTGAGGACATCCTCTCCGGCCTCTTCGGCGGTGGCGGCGGTGGCGCGCGATTTGGGGGCGACCCCTACGGCTCGCCCTTCGGCGGAGCCAGTCACGCCCAGCAGGCGGCGCCCACCCCTGAAAAGGGCGGGACCGTGCGCGCAAAGCTGGCCATTTCCTTCCGTCAGGCCCTGAACGGTGCGACCCTGACCATCAAGGTTGGCGGCTCTCCGATCAAGGTCCGCATCCCCGCGGGCATTAAGGACGGCCAGAAGGTCCGCGTCAAGGGCCACGGCAAGCCCGGCATCAACGGCGGTCCCACCGGCGACCTCGAGGTCGCCGTGACGGTCAAGCCGCATCCCGTGTTCTCGCGCGAGGGTGACGACCTGGTCCTCACCCTGCCCGTGACTGTGTCCGAGGCCATCCTTGGCACCGTCGTTGACGTGCCGATGATCGACGGCAACACCGCCACGGTCAAGGTGCCTGCGGGTTCCTCCTCGGGTTCCGAGATTCGCGTGCGCGGCGGGGGAGTGAAGACCTCCAAGGCGACGGGTGACCTGATTGCCCGCGTGGCGATCCAGGTTCCGGACAAGCCGAGCCGCGACCTCAAGAAGCTCGCGAAGGAGATCGCGAAGGCCGAGGGTGACCTCGATGTCCGCGCATCCCTGTTCGAGGCCGTGGAGGAGTAAGCCATGGCGAAGACGGGATCGGACGATGCGATCACGTTCGTCATCTCGGTTGCGGCCGAGCTGGCGGGCATGCATCCGCAGACCCTGCGCCAGTACGACCGCCTCGGCCTGGTGATCCCCGCCCGTACTAAGGGGCGGGGACGCCGATATACGAAGCGGGACGTGCAGCGTCTGCGCGACGTGCAGCGGATGAGCCAGGAAGAGGGCATCAACCTGGCGGGTATTCGACGCATCCTCGAGCTCGAGCGGCGCGTCGAGGCCTTGGAAGAGGAGCGCGACGCCCTGCGTGGGGCGGTCGCAGCGGCCGAAGCCAAGCGCAACCGCGTGTTCGCTGCGTCTGCGGATGGACAGGTCATGCCGATGCGCCGAGGCCAGCGCCCGTGGGATAGCTCCTCGAGGTCTGAATCTCGCTCCGGGGGCTCTCTCACCGTGTGGAATCCGGTGCGGGCGCTCGCGGCGCTCGCCTCCTCCGAGGCTTCGGCGCGTTCGGCCCTTCCGGCTGCGCCGCGATCGAATGGGCGCGCGGTGATTGAAGGGACGATTGTCTCTCGCCGCTAGGCATCGACACATAAAGGACTGCGGGACCCATCCAGTGGATGGGTCCCGCAGCATAATTCGATCGAGGATCCGGGGGCACACAGGATCCCCGACCGAAGCCTGGAACAGGCGACAGGCTTGCGCCTGCTGAACATAGTTTTACCAGGTCACGGTGGGTTTTGATAGTCGATTCTTGAGGTGTCCATCGCTTGGCACAAACGTGCAGGGGCTCCGTGAAATGCGTGCGTCAGATTCGCTACTATTTTTTTGGAAATGCCCTCTGACCTGCAATTTTGTCGGCGGATGCACCTTTTCCTTGAAAATGCTCATGTTGTGGGCCGGTGGGACGATGCTCTTGGGTGGCTCATCGGTCGATATTGACCGGTGGGACATATCGACGCCATCACAGAGAGATGGCGTGGATAACGTCGATATGCAATACGTAACTATCTGTGCAGGTCAGGTACGTATCAGCGTGTCGCGCGAGGAAAGCGGTCCGAGTGGCGCCCCTCGTCTGTGTCCTGATAGCGAGGATCGAGATGCGTCGGCGGCGCAACCGACGCCCCGCATGCGTTAACGTGGATGCATGACGAAATCTTCGCATCACCTGTCGGTGCGCTCTCGCCTGGCCACAGCGGCCGGTGGCGCCGCCCGCTTCGCATCGCGTGCCCTTGGGCGCGGCTCCGGGGGCATGATCGGCGGCGAGGTTGCCCTGCGTATCTCCCCGAAGCTCCTCGAGGAACTGGCCGCCCCCTTCTCCTCTGTCATCGTGACCGGCACGAACGGCAAGTCGACGACCACGCGTATGGTGCGCGCGGCGCTGGAAAGCGCGGGGCCCGTCGCCTCGAACATCAACGGCGACAATATGACCTCCGGTGTCCTGACGGCGCTCATGCAGGGTAAGGGGGCGACGCGCGCAGCCCTTGAGGTCGACGAAATGCACGTGCCCGGCGTCGCCGCCGACGTCAATCCATCGGTCTTCGTGTACCTGAATCTCTCGCGCGATCAGCTCGACCGCGTCGGCGAAATCGGCTCCGTCGAGCGTCGTCTGCGCGACGGGGCATCTGCGCATCCGGACGCCGTCGTCGTCGCCAACTGCGACGACCCGTTGATCGTCTCGGCCGCCGCCGACAATCCGAACGTCGTGTGGGTTGCGGCCGGTGGTGGATGGGGTGCAGACTCCGCCGCATACCCGCGCGGTGGCCGCGTCGTCCGCTCCGGCGAGGACTGGCACCTGATTCCCGCTTTCGACGGCGAGGAACTTCCTGAGCTCAGCAGCCGTCCTCAGCCTCAGTGGTGGCTCGAGGACGTCGAGCTGGCCCCCGAGGGCCCGCGTGCGACGCTGCGTGGACCGGACGGTGTCAGTGTTCCCCTCGAGCTGAAGCTTCCCGGGCGCGCCAACCTTGGCAACGCCGCGCAGGCCGTCGCCGCCGCCGTCGCCATGGGCATCGACCCCGCGGCTGCCGCCGCGGCCGTCAGTAGTGTCACCGAGGTCGCCGGACGCTACTCCGTCCACAACGTCAACGGTCGACGCGCGCGCCTCATGCTCGCCAAGAACCCCGCCGGTTGGCAGGAGGCCATGACGATGATCGACCCGCGCGTCGAGCAGGTCGTCATCGGAGTGAACGGCCAGGTGCCCGACGGCCAGGATCTCTCCTGGCTGTGGGATGTCGATTTTTCCGCAGTTAAGCAGCCCGGCCGTCGCGTTGTCGCCTGTGGTGAACGTGGCGCCGACCTTGCTGTGCGGCTCGAATACGCGGGCGTCCACTGTGACCTCGTCCCGCTGCCCATGGACGCCCTGGCCGCGTGCGAGCCCGGCCGCGTCGAGATGCTCCTCAACTACACGGCCATGCGCGACTTCAAGGTCCTGCTCGATCGAAAGGAAGGCACCCGATGAGCGCCTCCACGCTGCGAATCGGCGTCCTCATGCCCGAGGTCCTGGGGACCTACGGCGACAGCGGCAACGCACTGATTCTGGCCGAGCGCGCCCGCAGGCGCGGTATCGACGCCGAGGTTGTCCACGTCGGCCTGACCGAGGAGATCCCCGAGAGCCTCGACATCTACACGCTTGGCGGAGGTGAAGACACCGCCCAGGCGCTTGCGGCCGACAAGTTCCGCGGCACCTCCGGTCTCGCCCGTGCCCTTGACGCGGGCCGCCCACTCCTGGCGATCTGTGCCTCCCTGCAGGTGCTCGGTCACTGGTACGAGGATGCGCGCGGCGCACGCGTTCCCGGCATGGGAGTCCTCGACATTACGACTCGCCCTCAGGGGCACCGGGCTATCGGCGAGCTCGTCTGCGAGCCCGTCCTTGAGGGGCTCACGCAGACCCTCACGGGCTTTGAAAACCACGGTGGAGGCACCGTCCTCGGCCCCGAGGCCTCCCCGCTGGGGCGCGTCATCTCGGGCGTCGGAAACGGTACGCCCCAGGGAGAAGAAGCACCTGAGGTCCGCTACGACGGCGCTGTCCAGGGCTCCATCATCGCGACCTACATGCACGGTCCCGCGCTCGCGCGTAACCCCGAGCTGGCGGACCTGCTGCTTGAGCGTGCCACCGGAACCACGCTGGAACCCCTCGAGGTTCCCGGCGTCGCGCAGCTGCGTGAGGAGCGCCTGCGGATTGTCCGCCAGGCCTGACGTCGCTGCCGGTGTTATCACGCCGTATGCACGCGTTGCTATGCTGACACATAAGAATTTCTAGGAAGGCTTTCCTCATGTCGAATCCCAGGCCTTACGGAGTCCCCGGCGAGCAGGGCACGCCCTGGCCGCAGTACGGACAGGACGGCACCATGCCCGCCCAGGGCGGCTACCCGGGCGCCGCGTACGCCGGTCCCGCAGTCATGCCACCCATGAACCTGCCCAGTCGAGCTCCGGGCACGATCATGATTGTTCTGGGCCTGCTCATGATGCTGATCATCGCCCCGGTCATCTTTGCCGTGGTCGCTGTCTCAGGCCTCAACACGGAGGCGCCCGAGGATGTGAACGCCGTCAGCATTACCAATGGCGGGACCGTCGAGGTTGGCGCCAACGGGCAGTACACGATCCTCCTCGGCGACGTCGAGGCAACGTCGTGCACGATGACGGACACGGATGGCGACGTCTACGACATGCACTCGTTCGCCGGGATTAACAACTACTACACGGCCACGGATCTGCCCGCGGGTACCTACCGCATCGACTGTGAGGGTCTGCCTGCGGGAGCCGACATTGCGGGCATGGATGCCAGTGCTGGTGACATCACGAAGTCCAGCACGAATGGCCTCATTTGGTCTTCGGTGGTCGGCGTCAGTGGCACGATCATCATGATTATCGGCATCGTGCTGGTAGTGAAAGCCAACGGCAGGCGCCGAGAGCTTCGCCAGCAGGCGATGATGTCGGCCATCGGCTGACCCATGGCACACATGGAGGGGCGAGGCCCCGGAGAAACTCCGGCCTCGCCCCTTTTCTATCCCAGGTAGAGCGAGAGGACCTCATGCACACCCTGTCTTTCACGGGCGCACGCCAGGTGCGTTTCCCTGCACCAGACGTTGCGCGCGGCCTCATGCTTGCGCTCATTGCTCTGGCGAATGTGCCCTTTTGGATTGCTTACTTCCCGGAGACTCCCCGGGCAGGACACGCTGCGCTCGCGGCTATGGGCAGCGCCGACCAGTGGTGGTACCTGGCGCGGACCCTGTTCGTCGATCGCAGGGCCTACCCGCTGTTTTCGATTCTCTTCGGTTTTGGCATGGCGATCATGGCCTCGCGCACGATCGAACGCGAGCGCCGCTTCGCGTTGGACGCTCTTCCCCCTGAACTGAGCGCTGGCTGGAACCCCGTCCAGTGGGAGATTTTTCGCGATCGTGTCGAGCGCCGATCCCATCGTGCGGCCGCGCGTCTGATCCGCCGCCGCGGGTGGTGGATGCTCGCCTTTGGCCTGGTGCACGGCATCGTCTTTTCGGGAGACATCATCGGTGCCTACGGCCTCGTCGCGGTCATCTTCGCCGAAGTGATCGTCATGAGGCGTGGGTGGGCTCGCATTCTTGCGGGTTCGCTCATTGCAACCTTGAGTCTGATGGGTATAACGATGGGTGGCGCGATGATGGGGCGAGAGCCGATGGTGCTGGAATATCACGGACCCATGTCGCTCAACGCCTGGTACCCGCTGGTGTCTTTTGGGTCCTGGCTCGTCGCGACGCCTGCGACGGTGTTGACGGCGCTGGTGGTCCCCTGCGTCATGATCGGCGTGGGAGTTGCGCGCTGGGGCTTCCTGCAGGATCCGCGTGGGCGTGGGGCGCTCCTGGCGGGCATCGCGTTCGGAGGTCTGGCGATCGGTGCGCTGGGAGGCGCGCCTTTCGCGCTCATGCAGCTGGACTGGGCGTTCTCCAATTCGGCCGCCTGGTCCTATCCGCTCTTTCATGCGTCCGGTGTTGCGGGCGCCTGCGGCTGGCTGGCGCTCTTGGCGCTCGTGGGCGGCGGTCCGCGGGAGAAGCTGGGCACGGTGTGCGCGTTCCTGAGTGCGATTGGCCGACGCTCGATGACGGCCTATCTCTCGCAGACGCTGCTCTTCATTCTCATCTTCAGCGTGCTCGGCGTGTGTGGCGTGCGTTCGCTGGGGGTGGCGGTGTCCGGCCTCATCGCGCTGGGGGTGTGGGCGCTTATCGGGATCGGTTGCGTCATTGCCGAGGTTGCGGGTTCCTCTCGCGGTCCCGCGGAGTGGGCACTGCGTTGGCTCGTGACGAGGAGTGCGAGGACTCTGCCGCTGCCCGATCTGCCGCTCGTCCCCGGTGGAGGTGCCCCGGCCTCGTCGATTCCGGTGCCCCAGGTTCCCGCGCCGCCTGCTGGGTATGGTGAGACGTCGGTGAATGGTGGGAGTGTGGGCAATCAAAATTGCTCTATTTAGTAGAAACTTTTGAGTTCCGCAAGGGCTATCTGCAAATGTGAGCAACCATACATATGAGGGAGAGGTGTTTCGAGCGCCCCGGGTGAGCTGCGACGATGGTGTCGCCCGCCCGGTCTCGCCGAGTTAAAGAGGGGTCGCAAAGCCTTGGGGGCGTTGGTTTTTCGCGGTTTCTGCGCTACTGTGAAGGTACCAAGACACGTGCTGGTAACACGACGAGGTGAGCGGAGGAGGCGCCAATGGGTGTGCATGTGCAGGCCAAGGTTAGGGGCGGTCGGCGCGCTTTCGCCCCGTCGGTAGCGACGCAGTGGCGCGTTAACGAAGATCGGCACGAATAGGGGATCATCATGGGCTGGCTATGGCGGGCGGATGCCGACGGTGGAACCGACGGCGAGGAGACGCCTCGCCGCCGCGATCTGCCAGACGATATCGCCCCTGATATGGAACAATGGGAGGGTAGCAACGCAGCACCTCCGGAAGGAATTGTCACGGGTAATTCGGAGTTTGAGGCCAATCGTTTCGATATGGTTCGTCCCATCACGCAGGAGCGCTTAGGGCTCCTTTTTGACTCTGAGGGATGGGCCTGGCGTATCGACAGTGATGGGGACCTGTGTGGCTTCTGGGAAGGGCACCTGTTCTGCTTCCGCTTCCTCGGTGATTCGCGCGAGGTTTTGTCCATTGTTGCTTTCATGAAGAATCTCGTCCCGATTGAATTTGGCGAGGATCTGCGTGACTTCCTCCAGGCGTGGCATGGCGAGTTCCTGTGGCCCAAGGCCTACGTCGCTGATCAGGACGAGGGGGACCGTGTCGTCGCCGAGGTGAATGCTGATTACGAGTATGGCGCGACGGATGCGCAGCTCGTGCAGCAGGTGATGTGTGCGCTGGCGACAACCCTTCAGCTTTTCCGTGCGCTCGAGGAGCGCTATGGTCTCGATGATGATGAAGGGCCCGGTCCTGCCGGTGGTCATCAGCGCGGGTTTGACGGCCCCGCCTGGCTTCCGGAGAACTGACTCACATCCTCCCCAAAATTGAAGTTGAGTGGAATAGACTCAACTTTAGCTTCGTTGTGACTGTCAGAAGGCGTCAAGTGACTCGACGCCACCAGACAAGAACTTTTGGAGGAGTGATTTCATGGCACATGAAATGACAACGAAGGCGCAGGAGGCCGTCTCCTCTGCGCTGCAGGCTGCCGGTGCAGCCGGTAACCCGCAGGTGGAGCCTATTCATCTGCTTGAGGCATTGATTGAACAGCGCGAGGGCATCGCGCTCTCCCTGCTCGAGGCCGTTGGGGCCGACGTGCGTGCGATCGGCGCGCGCACCCGCAATGCCCTCGTGGCGCTCCCGAGTGCGCAGGGCGCATCCACCGGAAGCGCCCAGCCCTCGAACGCTCTGCTCGCGGTCGTCCGCGACGCGGGTGAGCGCGCCGAGGCCGCCGGCGACCAGTACATCTCGACCGAGCATCTGCTCATCGCGCTGGCCGCATCGCAGACCGAGGCGGGTCGTATCCTCTCTCAGGCTGGAGTCGATGCTGATGCGCTGACTCAGGCGCTCGCGCAGCTGCGTCCCGACCCGATTACCTCGGCTGACCCCGAAGGGTCCTTCGAGGCCCTGTCCAAGTACGGCCGCGACCTGACCGAGGTGGCGCGCGAAGGAAAGCTTGACCCGGTTATCGGCCGCGACAACGAGATTCGCCGCGTCGTGCAGGTCCTGTCTCGCCGTACCAAGAACAACCCGGTTCTGATCGGCGAGCCGGGCGTCGGTAAGACGGCCGTCGTTGAAGGCCTCGCCCAGCGCATCGTTGCGGGCGACGTTCCGGAGTCCCTGCGCGACAAGCGCCTCGTCTCCCTCGACGTAGCATCGATGGTCGCCGGCGCGAAGTACCGCGGTGAATTCGAGGAGCGCCTGAAGGCGGTGCTGTCCGAGATTTCTCGCTCGGACGGGCAGATCATCACCTTCATCGACGAGCTGCACACCGTCGTTGGTGCGGGCGGCGGCTCTGAGGGTGCGATGGATGCGGGCAACATGCTCAAGCCCATGCTCGCCCGTGGCGAGCTGCGCATGGTCGGCGCGACGACACTCGACGAGTACCGCGAGAACATCGAAAAGGACCCGGCGCTGGAGCGTCGCTTCCAGCAGGTGTTCGTCGGCGAGCCCTCGGTCGAGGACACCGTCGCGATCCTGCGCGGTATCGCGCCGAAGTACGAGGCTCACCACAAGGTGACCATCTCCGACGGCGCGCTCGTTGCCGCGGCGACCCTGTCTAACCGCTACATCACGGGGCGTCAGCTGCCTGACAAGGCGATCGACCTGATCGACGAGGCAGCCTCGCGCCTGCGCATGGAGCTGGACTCCTCGCCCGTCGAGATCGACGAGCTGCGCCGCAGCGTGGATCGCCTCCGTATGGAGGAGTCCTACCTGACCGAGTCCGATCCGGAGGGTCTGGATGAGGCTACGCAGGAACGGCTGAGCAAGCTGCGCGCGGACCTCGCCGACCGCGAGGAGAGTCTGCGTGCTCTGACGGCTCGCTGGGAGGCTGAGAAGGCTGGTCACAACCGCGTTGGTGACCTGCGCGTCCAGCTCGACTCGCTGCGTACCCAGCTGGACCTGGCCGTGCGCGAGGGGCGATGGGAGGAAGCCGGGCGCCTGCAGAACGGTGAAATCCCGGCAGTTGAGCGTCAGATCGCCGAGGCGGAAGCGCAGGCCGAGGAGCAGGATGCCCGAAGCGACGACGAGCCGATGATCGCCGAGAAGGTCGGCCCCGCAGAGATCGCCGAGGTGATCGAGGCGTGGACCGGAATTCCGACGGGTAAGCTCCTGCAAACGGAGACGGACAAGCTCCTGCACATGGAGGATGAGCTCGGAAAGCGCCTCATCGGTCAGAAAGATGCCGTGCGTGCGGTGTCCGACGCGGTCCGCCGCTCCCGCGCGGGCCTGTCCGACCCGAACCGTCCGACCGGTTCGTTCCTTTTCCTCGGGCCGACGGGTGTTGGTAAGACAGAGCTGGCCAAGGCGCTCGCGGAGTTCCTCTTCGACGACGAGCGTGCGATGGTGCGTATCGACATGTCCGAGTACTCTGAAAAGCACTCGGTGGCGCGCCTTGTCGGTGCCCCTCCGGGGTACGTGGGCTACGAGCAGGGCGGTCAGCTGACCGAGGCGGTGCGCCGTCGTCCCTATTCCGTGGTTCTGCTGGACGAAGTTGAGAAGGCCGATCCTGAGATTTTTGACATTCTTTTGCAGGTTCTGGATGATGGGCGTCTCACTGACGGACAGGGGCGGACGGTCGACTTCCGCAACACCATTCTGATCCTCACCTCGAACCTTGGATCGCAGTTCCTGGCGGACCCCGACTTGACACCCGAAGAAAAGCGGGAGTCTGTCATGTCCGTCGTGTCGGCGGCCTTCCGTCCGGAGTTCCTTAATAGGTTGGATGAGACGGTTATGTTTGACGCTCTTACCCGCGAAAATCTGGGAGAGATCGTCGATTTGCTCGTCGCGTCACTGGAGTCTCGCCTGCGCGAGCGTCGCATCGGTTTGACAGTAACCGAACCGGCCCGTGGATGGCTTGCTCGAGTCGGCTATGATCCGGCCTTCGGAGCACGTCCGCTGCGCCGCTCGATTCAGCGGGAGATCGGTGATCGACTGGCCAAGCTGCTGCTCAGTGGAGACGTTCAAGATGGTCAGAATGTGACAGTTGACATTAACGACTCCATTGATGGGCTTGTCATGAATGTTGATAAACCCTGAGATTGCGCGGTACACTGACTACCAGTGTGTATTTCGGGCACGCGGTATGTGGTGCCCGCAACAGCAGGAGATGATATGACAACCCAGAGGAAGGCCCGTGGCGCCTACTCCGTAGGACAGGCGACGCGTGAATCCATCCTCTCGGCAGCGATGGTTCTCATCGCGGAGAGGGGCTATAACGGCTTCTCTCTGCGCGACCTCGGTCGTCGAGTCGGTATTTCGCACCCCGCCGTCGTCTATCACTTCCCCTCCAAGGAAGCGATCCTGCGCAGTGCGATCCAGCGCCACGAGGAGATGAACGCTCTCTTCGACGTCACCATTAACGAGGAGATGGAAGGCGGCTTCGACGAGGGTGGCATCACCGCAGGCTCGTTCGTTGACTGGGCGGTCGGAGAGATGCGCTTCGCCATGAAGCCCGGCGCCGACGCGGCGATCGCTCTGGACTGTGTCCTGTGGGCTGAGTCGTCCTCCGAGTCGCACCCTGCACACGCGCACTACAAGTACCGCACCCAGCAGATGGAGGAAGCCCTCACTGCGATGATCCAGACCTTCGTCGAAGAGGAGGGTGCCGATATCGGTACTACTCCTCGCACCCTGGCGAAGATCCTCATTCGCTACTGGTACGGATCGGTCGTTTCGGCTCGCTACAACGATGAGCCGATCGACGCCCGCGAGTTCGTCGCGGACTTCCTGGCCGTGTGCGTGCAGCTCCTGCACCTGCCCGCGCACTACGTCCTCCAGCTCGGCGCTTCGGTGCCCGAGGAGGTTGCTGAGGTCTACGCCCGCACACTGCGTAAGATCAGCGAAAAGACCACTGCGGCCGCCGAGGTTGGTGCGGCCCCGGAGGCCACCGCGTGATCGGCCCGCTGCCGTCTTTCGATGTCGCCCTCGTCCTTCGTGTCGAGGGCGACGTCGTCTTTGCGCACGGAGACGTCGATCGCGTCTTCCCGCTCGCGTCGGTAACCAAGCCGATCGTCGCCTGGTCGGTGCTGGTTGCTGTCGAACGAGGCCTGATTTCCCTCGATGATCCCGCGGGTCCCGAGGGGGCGACGGTCCGTCACCTGCTCGCCCACGCCTCGGGCCTGCCGTTCGAGGGGCGCCGCCCCGTCGCTGCTCCCGAGAAGCGCCGGATCTACTCGAACGAGGGCTTCGACGTCCTCGGCGAGGTGATTGAGGCCGCGACTGGCGTCGGCATTGCGCAGTGGGTGCGCGAGACGGTCTTTGATCCGCTTGGCATGGCGACGGCCGATATTCCCGGTAGCCCCGCCCATGCGGGCGTTGCCAGTGCGTCCGACGTCAGCCTCTTCGGCGCCGAGCTCGCACGCCCAACGTTGCTGAGTGGGCCCTTGGCAGCCCTCGCGGCACTGTCGCAGTTTCCTGCGCTCGCAGGCGTTGTGCCCGGCTACGGGCGCTTCAATCCCTGCCCGTGGGGCCTCGGCCTCGAGATTCGCGGTGAGAAGTCGCCGCACTGGACCGCGCCCGACGCCTCCCCGCGCACGATCGGGCACTTCGGACAATCCGGCTCCTTCGTGTGGGCGGACCGCGACCTTCGCGCCAGCGCCGCCTTCGTTGGCGCGGAGCCTTTCGGGCAGTGGCATCACGACAACTGGTCAGCCCTCAATTCCGAGCTGCTGCGCCTCGCGCGCGAGCATGCGTAATCGATACGGAACGAGGCCTGGGCGCACGCCCAGGCCTCGACCCGTGTCGGCCGGCTGAGTTCCGGCCTCGTTTACCTCTTAGTCGACGTCGATGATGACGGGCACGTGGTCGGACGCGCCCTTTCCCTTGCGCTCGTCGCGGTCGATCTGTGCGCCGCTCACGCGCGCGGCGAGGGCCGGCGAGCAGTAGGCGAAGTCGATGCGCATGCCCTCGTTCTTGGGGAAGCGCAGCTTTTGGTAGTCCCAGTAGGTGTAGTTTGTGACGCGCTCGCGCGTGACCTCAACCCAGCCGTCCGCGGCGAAAGCGGCGAAGGCCTCGCGCTCGGGCGCCGACACGTGCGTGGCTCCCTCGAAGGCGCTCATGTCCCACACGTCCTCATCGAGGGGAGCGACGTTCCAGTCGCCGACGAGGGCAATCAGGGCGCTCGGGTCGGCGAGCCAGCCGCGGCCCTGCTCGGCGAGGTTCGCGAGCCACTCCAGCTTGTAGGCGTAGTGCGCGTGCGTGAGCTCGCGGCCGTTGGGGACGTACAGGCTCCAGATCGTCATCGACGAGGCCTGCCCATCCCCGGAGGGGAGTGTGTCGGTCGTGTCGATGGTGACGCCGAGCGCGCGAGCTTCGACCACGGGCGGTTCGCCGAAGGCGGGCTGGGTGGGGAAGTGGTCCTGCACGTCCAGGATCGGCAGACGGGAGGCGACGGCGACGCCGTTCCACTGATTGAGACCGTGGATGGCGACGTGGTAGCCGGCCTCCTCAAATGCTTCCGTAGGGAACTGGTCGGGGCGGCACTTAATTTCCTGCATCGCCAGCACGTCTGTGCCTGAGCGCTGAAGGAAAGCAATGACGCGGTCGACGCGCGTGCGGATGGAGTTGACGTTCCAGGTCGCAAATCTCATGGGGTCGAGCCTATCGGCGGGGGAGAGAGGAGGCTGCGTGAAACACGCGTGAAACATGCCTGATCGCTGTGAGTTGTGTGAGAGCTTATTTAGAGTGATAATGATTCTCACCTACAACATAGCTAGAAAAGGCACTCGAATGTCACACCTGCGACGCATCAGCACAGCTGCGCTCGCCCTCTTCCTGGCATTGACCCCCGCCGCCGCGTGGGCCGGTCCCGACCAGGATAAGGAATGGATCGTTACCGGACAGCACGTTGATGCACCCATCCCCGTCTGGCATGACGACACCAACAGCTTCTCTCTGAACACCATCAACATGCCGATGGAGAAGACCGCTCTGTGGATCCCCAAGGCGTGGACCGGCACCGGCGAGAAAGACGAGGCGAAGTCGCAGCTCGTCATCCCGGCGAAGCGTCCCGACCTGGCCTTCTTGGGTGCCGAGGGCACCGTCCTGAACGCTGCGCCTCAGAATCCTGGCCCCGGTAACACGCCCATCTGGGCGGGCCTCGGCGCCGGCGAAATCGGCGACACCGACAAGTTCGAAGGCGAGACCTACACGCTCGACCTCATCAGCGTCGACGGCCCGGGCCGCATGGAGATGTTCATCGACAACGGTGACAGCGTGAACCGCTTCCTCTCCAGTCACGACACCGCGTACCGCAGCGTCTACAACCCGCGCCACACGCACCTGTACACGACCTTCACGCAGCCGGGCCGCTACGTCGCGAACTACAAGATGACCGCCCGCAGCGCCGACGGCACTGCCATCTACTCCTCGCCGATCACGCCGCTGGTCTGGCAGGTCGGCGGCGCGAACCCCGCCGACGGCACGATCAAGGACATTGAATCCGCGTACAATGCAGCGCGCGCTGAGCGCACCGACGGAAACGCCGCCACTCCGACCCTCACCGTGTCCCACCACGCCGAGCGCGAACACCCCGGTGATAACCACCTGACCGACATCACGCTCGACACGGGCGTCGCCACCGACACGGGCCGCGCGTGGATCACCGTCAACGGCTACTTCCTCACCGAGGTTCCCGTTGAAGGTGGCCGAGCTACCGTCTCCGAGCTGCTCGGCGCCGATGCTGCGGCCGTTCAAGCGATCTACATTCCCGGTGACTCCGCCTCGGCGCGCTGGATCTCGCAGACCGTCCACTACTCGCAGAAGGACACCGAGCCCGTCACCGTCGGCGGCACCGACACGATCCTCGGTCCCTCCAACCCGGACCCGGCTCCCGTGTGGAACCCCGACCACCTGCCGATCTCCTCGCGCCGCGTCGAGGTCTCCTACGACCTCCTCCCCGGCTCGACCGATCAGTACACCGCCACGGTGCGCGCCAACGACCCGACCCTGCGCGCCACCTACAAGATCGAGTTCCTCGAGTCCAAGTGGGATTTCAGCCCCTGGTGCTCCATGGAAGGCACCCTGGGCGCGGGCGGCATGGACATGAAGACGCAGGACCTCGGCGTGTGCCAGACCGACCCCATGTACATCCGCGTCACCCTGCGCCCCCACCCGCTCTCGGACGCGGTCATGACCGTCGCTGATGCCTCCGACGTGACCGTCGGTTCCCATGTGGGCCTGACTGCGATGCTCAAGATGCGCGACGGCATCGCCGCCCCCGAGGAACCGGAGCCCGCGCCGAACCCGACGCCCGCGCCTGCTCCCGCCCCCGACAACGGCGGAAACGACGCAACCCCGGCCCCGGCCTCGTCCCTGCTGAGCGACCCCGTCGAGATCGCGCGCGGACACCTGGACGTGCGCCTCACCCAGGCGAGCGGCGAAGGCGGACTCACCTATGGCCTGGCCGTCAAGGACGACTCCCTGACCAACGCGCGCACCTCCGTGCTGCGCACCGTCGGCTCCACGACCCTCACGGTTGCACCCAACGCGCGCTTCGTGCGTCCCGCGTCCCTGTCGGATGCGAGCTACGACGTGCTCGGACCGGTGGGCACTGCCACCTACGTGCTGCCCGAGACGCAGAACAGTGACATCGTGTGGCCTGGCCTGTCCACCGAGGGTATCGACTACGCTGCCCTGCCCGAGGGTGCCGACCTGACCCTGCACCTCGCGCAGGCTCCCGAAGGTGCGCGCGTTGCATTCTTCCAGGGCGGCACCTTCGGAGCGGGCGCGAAGGTTCACTTCGACTCAACGAAGGGCGACGGGGTCGTCCACACGACAGAGGCGACACACATGCACGGCAACTGGGTCTTCAGCGCGCCGGGTACCTACCGCATCGAGGTGGGCGCACGCAGCGGTGAACGCAGCCTCGTCGAGCCTCAGTCCTTCACCGTGATCGTCCGATCCGGACACCGCAATGAGCAGCCCGCGCCGGTCGACGAAGAGCCCGTCCCGACGCCGTCTCCCGGACCCTCCCCGGTGCCGGAACCGGTCCCCACCCCGGCACCTGAGCCGACCCCGGCGCCTGAGCCGACCGCGGACCCTGCTCCCGCGCCCACTGCGGATCCTGCTCCGTCACCTGAACCGACCGTCGATCCGGCACCGGCTCCGACCACGGATCCCGCACCTGCGCCTGCTCCGAGCGTTGACCCCGCACCGATGCCGACGCCGTTCCCCGCACCGACGACGGATCCGGCGCCTGCTCCGGCTCCCTCTCCGACCGCGGACCCGGCCCCGGCACCCGCGCCGAGCGCTGAGCCTGCGCCCGCACCTGCACCGAGTGCGGACCCGGCACCCATGCCTCGGCCCTTCCCGGCAC
>NZ_ALCB01000106.1:0-15142 GCF_000282935.1 Actinomyces sp. ICM39 | reverse complement strand
CGCGGCGCGGGCTTGGGGGCGCCAGCCTCTGCGGGCTTACGGCCAGCGGGCTTGGGGGCACCTTCGGGCTTCTTGGCACGAGGCTTGGGCGCGCTCTTCGCGGCCGCGGCGGGCTTAGGCGCGCCGGGCTTGGGAGCGTCCGCCTTGGGAGCGGCCTTGGGGGCCGCGTCAGCGGTCGCTTCTGCGGGAGCCGCAGCCTTCTTTGCGGCGGGCTTGGCCGCACTGGGCTTGGGGGCCTTAGCGGCGGGCTTTGCGTCCGCCTTCTTGGTCTTGGGGGCCGCCGCGAACTTCTCGCGCATCTGCCGCACAACGGGCGGTTCGAGCGAGGACGACGACGACTTGACGAATTCACCTGCTTCCTTCAGGTGACCCATCAGTTCTTTGCTGGTGATTCCGAGCTCTTTGGCGAGCTCGTGGACACGCAACTTTGCCACATTTCTCCATTCCGGAAGCGTCTCCGGTCCGGAGACGCCTTACTGATATTGCTGGCAGCTCATCGCTGGGTACTCATCGGGTGCCCATCAGCTTCCAACCCGCTTCCATTTTCTCGGCGTTGATGGCCCGTGGCCATCACTGGTGGTTGATCAACTCCTCCACGTCGTCCCACACGCCATCCGGAACGTTTCCCGTTCGGAACGAGCGCGCGAGGCCGCGTCTGGCTCGGGCTTTCTGGACACACCCCGCGTCGGGGTGGATCCAGGCTCCTCGGCCTGGAAGAGTCGCCGTTCGATCAAGGTGAATCGATCCGTCCGGCGAGCGAACGATCCGCACGAGGGCGGCTCGGTTCGCGTGCGTGCCGCATCCAATGCAAGTGCGCTGGGGCCCAGGGGTGGGCACTGGCGGCACAGAATACGACACAATCCCCTAGCTTAGTCCAGCTAGGGGATTGCTCGTCTCAGATTCTATGAGCGACTTGTCACGTCGTCGGGGGTCGAGACGCGCGAGGCGATCGCGTCATCGCCGGTTTCCGTGTCGGCGTGGATGTCGATGTGGTAGTTCGTCAGGCGCGCGGCGAGGCGAGCATTCTGGCCTTCCTTGCCGATCGCGAGGGAGAGCTGGAAGTCCGGAACGATGGCCGTCGCAGTGCGGTTGTCCACGGAGTGGACGACGACGCGGGTGACGCGGGCCGGAGACAGCGAGTTGGCGACGAAGCGCGCCGGATCGTCGGAGTAGTCGACGATGTCGATCTTCTCCCCGCCCAGTTCAGCCATGACGGAGCGCACGCGCGCACCCATCGGGCCAATGCATGCCCCCTTGGCGTTGATGCCCTCGCGGGTGGCGGCGACGGCGATCTTCGTGCGATGTCCGGCTTCGCGGGCGATGGCCTTGATCTTGACGAGGCCCTGCTGAATCTCGGGAACCTCACGCTGGAAGAGGCCGGCGACGAGGTTGGGGTGGGTGCGCGACAGGGTGATGCGCGGGCCGCGCTCGGTGCGCTCGACGCCCACGACGTAGGCGCGGATGCGGTCACCGTGGCGGTAGGTCTCACCGGGAACCTTCTCACCGTCGGGCAGGACGGCTTCAAAGTCGTCGGAGACCTGGACCATCGTGGGACGTCCGGGACGCGGAGCCTGGACGGTGCCCGTGATGACCTGGCCTTCGCGTCCGGCAAAGTCGCCGAACACGCGCTGGTCATCGGCGTCACGCAGGCGCTGCATGATGACGGAGCGCGCGGTCGACTGTGCGATGCGACCGAAGTTCTTCGGGGTATCGTCGAATTCGCCGATGGGGTTGCCGTCTTCGTCCTCGTCCATGGCCATGACGGTGACGCGGCCGGTCTTCTTGTCGATTTCGATGCGGGCCTGGGAGATGGCACCGGGCAGGTTGTGGTACGCCTTGAGCAGCGCCTCTTCGATGGCATCGACGAGGGTCTCGAGGCTGACACCCTTTTCGTTTTCCACCATCCGCAGAGCGGTCATATCGATTTCCATGGTCTCCTACTTCCCCGTTCCAAAGTCGACGCGGGAGCGCGCCTTCCTCATGTCCTGATAGTCAATGGTAGTCGTTTCACCGTCAACATCGATCGTTGCGCTGGTCTCGTCTGCGGCAACGACACGTCCGGAGACGTAGCCACCGGCGCGCAGCTTGATGCGCACGAGACGTCCGATCTGTCGCATCCAGTGTCCGACCTTCGTCAGCTCACGTTCGGCCCCGGGAGTCGACACTTCCAGCAGGTATTCACCGTCGATCGGATCCGCTGCATCCAGGGCTTTCGACACGGCGCGGGACACGTCCGCGAGCGTGTCGGAGTCGATTCCGTCGGCGCCAATGGGCGCTTCGACGATGACCCGCAGGAGCGGCATCGCATCGGAGCGTGAGCGGGTCACTGAGTCCAGTTCCAGTCCCGACTGTGCGACCACGGGAGCCAGCAACTCCTCGAGCGGTCCCTCTGACGTGGACGATGCCATATGCGCCTATCTTTCTCTCGCGTACGCGGGTCAGTTCCCTATCCTACCCGGGGGTGTGGGATGATGCGGGTGTGCGTTTCGCAAAACTGACTTTGACCACACATCGTCTCCCCAGCCTCATCGCGACCGGAGCGGCGCTCGTTGCGCTGTCCGCGTGCTCGTCCTCGTCTTTGCCGACTCTGTCCGGTTTTGACGCGGTGCGTGACCAGGCCGCGCGCACGGAGTCTGCGGCATCCGATCGGGCGACCCAGCTCGCCGAGGTCGCGACGGACTGTGCGTCCTGCTCGGCGGCTCTGCGCGCCGTCGCGTCGGCATCGGGCGAGCGACTCGAGGCGCTCGGCGGACTGTGGGATCCGTGGGGCGGGGCAACGCCCGAGGGCCAGTCCGCTCCGGCAGCAGTATCCGAGGCACCTACCGACGTCTCGGCGTACGTGTCGTGGCTGGCACGCACGGCCACGCGCGACCTTGAGATCGCCGCCAACCCGGACAAGACCTCCGCAGAAGAGGCACGCACGCTCGGCGCCTCGGCGCTCGGACGCTACGCGAGCGCCGTGTCGCTCGCCCAGGCGTACGGCATTGAGCTGGATGCTGGCCTGGACCAGGCCCTTCTTGTCAATGACCGTGTAAACGCAGCCTCGCGCCAGGGTGTCCAGACCTGGTCTATTGATCGCTTTGATGCACCGGCGCTAACCTCGTCGTTCGCACCCTCCGGCAAGAACCTGGCTGCCTCGCAGGAGCTGTCGGCTGCGGTCGCGACCTGGGACTGCACGGCGTCAACTCTGCCGAAGGCCCAGGTGAGCGCGGGTACCCTGACCGACGCCTACGCCGTGTCGGGCGAGCTTTTGGTGCGCGCAGACGTCGCCCTGCGCGCCGGTGCGGCGGATATGCGTACGCCTCGCTGCGACCTTGGTTTCCTCGATGCCCCGTCCCTGGCCGCGAACTTGCTGGCAGCAGACGCCGCGATGTTGACCAGCGACTCCGCTGATGTGCGCGCAGCGGGGGCCAGTGCGGCGATGGCAGACATTGAACAGTGGGCGCCTCGCACGACGCTGCCTGCCCTGATCGGCACGCGCTGAGAATCGCCACCAGCGCCGAGTAGGCGCTCCGTCATACACGCAACAGGGCCGCTCCCCATCCGGGGGCGGCCCTGTGTCATTGCCTGGGCTCAGACCCTGGCTGCGATGTCGTCACCGATCTGGGAGGTGGAGCGCACGAGCGGCGTTCCGGCCGCCGCGGCCTCGGCACGCGCTGCCATGTCGGCGTCGATCGCCGCGCGCACACGCTCGGCTTCCTCGGCGAATCCCATGAAGTCGAGCATGAGCGCGACCGAGGAAATGGTCGCAGTCGGGTCCGCCTTGCCCTGCCCCGCAATGTCGGGGGCGGAGCCGTGCACGGGCTCGAACATGGAGGGGAACTCACGCGCGGGGTTGAGGTTGCCGGACGCGCTCAGGCCAATGCCACCGGTGACGGCCCCGGCCTCGTCGGTGAGGATGTCACCGAAGAGGTTGTCGGTGACGATGACGTCGAAGCGGCCCGGGTCTGTGACCATGTAGATGGTGGCGGCGTCGATGTGGCAGTAGTCGACGCTCACGTCGGGGTATTCCTCCCCCACCTCGTCGACGATGCGGCGCCACATGTGTCCGGCGTTGACCAGGACGTTGTGCTTGTGGACGAGCGTGAGGTGCTTCTTGCGCGAGGCGGCGGCCTCGAAGGCGTAGCGCACGACGCGCTCGACGCCGTAGGCAGTGTTGACGCTGACCTCAGTCGCGATTTCGTGGGGGGTGCCCACGCGCACGGCCCCGCCGTTGCCGCAGTAGAGGCCCTCGGTGCCTTCGCGCACGACGACGAAGTCAATGTCGCCGGGGTTGGCCAGGGGGCTGGGCACGCCCTCGTAGTACTTCGAGGGGCGCAGGTTCACGTAGTGGTCGAGGGCGAAACGCAACTTGAGGAGCAGACCGCGCTCGAGGACGCCGGAGGGCACGGAGGGGTCACCGACCGCACCAAGCAGGATGACGTCGTGGTGCTTGATGGCCTCGAGGTCCTCATCGGTGAGGGTGTCGCCTGTCGCGTGCCAGCGCTCGGCACCCAGGTTGAAGTGGGTGGTGGAGTAGTCGATGCCCTTGTCCGCCAGGACGCGGTCCAGGACCTTGAGGCCTTCGGGGACGATTTCCTTACCGATGCCGTCACCGGGGATTACTGCGATGTTCAGTGTCATGTCTCCATCTTCCCCCGCGTCTCCCCCGCGCGTCCGGGTGGGTCCAACCCGTGGTCTCTTTGGGTCGTGACGTCCCCCATAGACGAGGCCGGGGCCGGGAGGGCACTCACGCTCCCCCGGCCCCGGCCAAGCATCAGGTCAGATCAGATCCACGCACCCGAGGATGCGAAGTAGTACCAGCGACCGTCGATGGTCTGCCATCCGGTGACCATGTGGCCATCACCGGCGAAGTAGTACCAGGTGGAACCGATGTGCTGCCAGCCGGTGAGCATGGCGCCCGAGGGGGCCAGGTAGTACCAGCTGCCGGCGTGCTGCCAGCCGGTGCGCATCGCACCGGAGGCATTGAAGAAATACCAGGTGCCGTCGACCTGGGCCCAACCGGTGGCCATTGCGCCGGTCGAGGGATCCAGGTAGTACCAGCTACCGGCATCCTTGAGCCATCCGCTCACGCGGGCACCGAAGCCGTTGTAGTAGCTCCACGTGCCGCCCTGGTTATCCCATCCGGTAACCATCATGCCGTCCGCGTCGAAGCGGTAGGTGGCATCGCCGATGGTGATCGTCTGGTTCATCGCATAGCTGGAGTCTTCCAGCTGCCACTTCCATCCCGAGCCGGTGTTCACCCAGTGCGCGGGGGTGACCGCGGGGGCGGGCTCAGGGGCGGGCTGCGGTTCCGGAGTCGGATCAGGGGTGGGCTGCGGTTCCGGAGTCGGGTCCGGGGTGGGCTGCGGCTCGGGGGTGGGCTCTTCGCCGGGATCGGTCAGGCCAAGGTAGGCAGCGTCCACGCGCATGAACTCGATGTTCTTGTAGCCGCCGGACTCGTACAGGAGGCCCCAGGTGCCGTCACCGAGGGGGTGCAGCGTCGAGTAGGCCATCTCGCCGCTCTCGAAGACCTTGCCGTCGTTCCAGGTGAAACCGTCGTCGTAGGACACGCGGATGGTGCCGTTGGCGCGGGCGCTGGAGGAGTCGGCGTTCGAGAAGAGCAGGACGCGAGCGCGGGCGGAGCCCTCGGGGGCATCCGGGTAGGCGCGCACGATGGAGGCGTTGTTACGCGGGTCTGTCAGGTCCCAGTTGTGGCGGAAGGGACCCCAGGTCTGCCCGCCATCGTAGGAGATTGCTTCGAGGCGCTGACCGGCGGTGCCCTGCGTGCGCGAGTTGAGCAGCAGGCGACCGTCGGAGAGCTCGACGACCTTGTTTTCGTCGGCGCTGCCCTCGGTGGGCGCACCTGGCTTCCAGGTCACGCCGTGGTCGTCGGAGTAGACGGAGACGGCCATGAGCGAGGTCGTTCCGGAGTTGGCGACGGCGTACTGCTGGATGAGGCGACCGGCGTGGGCACCGTAGCGCAGCTGGATACCTTCACCGGAGGAGGCGAAGCGGGTGAACCACGTGCCCTCGTATCCGGCGGTCACCTGGTCGGTGATGGTGCGGGGATTGACCCAGGTTTCGCCGTTGTCGTGGGACTCGACGACGTGGGCGTGCAGGATGTTACGGGCCGCGGGATCGGTGCCCAGCTGGGACTGGAAGAGGCCGGCGTCGTAGGACTTGACCGAGAACAGGAAGATCGTTCCGGTGGTGCGGTCCACGACGAAGGAGGGGTCGGAGTAGCCGATCTTCTCCGCACCGGGGGTTCCGGCGAGGGCGGCCTTGATGGGGGTCCAAGACTTACCGCCGTCCTTGGAGATGCGGTAGACGATGGAGTTGGCCTGGGGCGCATCCTGACAAGTGTTGGGGCGACCGTCCCACGAGGCGATGATCCAGCCATTGTTGGCGGTGGTCAGAGCGGGGATGCGGTGGCAGCTAAATCCTGCGAGGCCGGGGGACGCGAGGCGAACCTTGTCACCAATCGCGTAGTCATGCGGGGTTTCCAGCGGATCCGGGGCCGGGGGACGCTCGCCCTGGGCGACGGTCACCGGGTCGGCGTTGGCGGTAATGCCACCGGCGATGACGTCGGTGCCGTTACGGTCACGGGTGGCCGCCCACGTGGTCATCGGGGTGAAGGTGCCGGCCGCAACGTCGTCGGCGGTCACGGTGTGCGTGGCGGTCGTGCACTGCTTGGTGGTGTGCGCGGCGAGGTTGTGCCAGCGGCAGTTCGGAGCGCCGGTGGTGAGGACGCCGGACAGGTTCGAGTCCACCGGGAAGACGGTGAGCGCGCTGTCGGTGTTGTTGGTGTAGGTGACGGTGATGGTGATCAGGTCACCTTCGTACACCTTGTCTCCGTGGGAGTCGGTGCGCGTGACGGTGACGGTGATGGGGGCCGAACCTTCGTCGGTTGCCGAGGCCGTCACCGGAGCAGCTGCACCGGTGTCACTGGTCGGGGTCGCGAGCGCGGGAACCGAGAGAGTCGCGCACAGCAGCACGGCTCCCGAGGCAGCCGCGAGGGCGCGCCCGTAGTGGCGGAGGGTCATCATTGGTCCTTCCGATATGGGTTGTCAATCAGCGGTCAGTGAGTCATGACTCACTATCCACGAGATTCATCATACAAATTTAGATGCTCGCTAACCAGTTATAGGACAGACAATTTTATCAACGTCTAGGACAATTACCTTAGAACTATCAAGATTCATGCATGACCGTCAGACTCCCACCCCACAACAGTCCAAGATGCTCAGAACCCTCACCCCGCACCGCACAACAACACCAACCCCTCCCCCATCAAACAAACCAACCCAACAATCAACACACCTCACCTGGACAGACTGACCAACATCAAGCAGTGGAACAGACCATAACTAGTTGCCCAGCAACCACTTACCTGTAAACTAGTTCTGTCAATCAGTCTTTCGTAGTAAGGAATGAGTGTGCGCCCCTCCCGTCGAACTCTGACGCGCGTCGCGTCAGCCGCCGTCGCCTCCCTCGTGATCGTTGCGCCGATCTCCACCGTCTCCAATGCGGACGCCCTCTCCCCCGCTCCCCTTCCTTGGGTAAACGGCGCGGACGAGGCACCGGTGAACTGACCCCGCAGAAACCCTGCCAAACGTAACCGCGCCTGTGAGCACAAAAGGGCCCCGGCCTCGTCCCCATCGTGGGGAACGAGGCCGGGGCGTGACGCTATCCGAAACGGAGAGCGAGATCAGCGCGCGGCGCTGCCCTCGGTGTAGTCCTCGTCGGAGTCGGTCCAGCCGAAGGCCTTGCGCAGCTTCTGGCCGGTCTTCTCGATCGGGTGGGCCTCTTCCTCGGCGCGCAGCGCCTTGAACTCGAGGGCGCCGTTATCCTGATCGGCGATGAACTTACGGGCGAAGGTGCCGTCCTGAATGTCGGCCAGAACAGCCTTCATGGCCTCCTTGGAGGACTCGCCAATGACGCGCGGGCCGGAGACGTAGTCGCCATACTCAGCGGTGTCAGAGCAGGACCAACGCTGCTTGGTGATGCCGCCCTCGTTGATGAGGTCGACGATCAGCTTCATCTCGTGGCAGACCTCGAAGTAGGCGATCTCGGGCTGGTAGCCAGCCTCAACCAGGGTCTCGAAGCCGGCCTGGATCAGGTGGGAGACGCCGCCACACAGGACAGCCTGCTCGCCGAACAGGTCGGTCTCGGTCTCCTCGGTGAAGGTCGTCTTGATGACGCCGGCGCGGGTGCCGCCGATGGCCTTCGCGTAGGACAGGACGAGGTCCCAAGCCTGGCCGGAGGCATCCACCTCAACGGCGACGACGTCCGGGGTGCCCTTGCCCTGGGTGTAGGTCTCGCGGACCTTGTGGCCGGGGCCCTTGGGGGCGACCATGACGACGTCGTGGCCCTCGGGGACCTCGATATAGCCGTAACGGATGTTGAAGCCGTGCGCGAAGAGAAGGGCGGCGCCTTCCTTCAGGTTGGGGGCAACCTGCTCGGCGTACACGTAGCGCTGGACCTGGTCGGGCAGCAGCAGCGAGACGACGTCGCCCTCGGCGACGGCCTCGGCCACGTCCTTGACCTCAAGGCCGGCGGCCTCAGCCTTGGCCCAGGAGGAGGAACCGGGGCGCAGGCCGACGACCACGTCAACTCCGGAATCCTTCAGGTTCAGCGCGTGCGCGTGACCCTGCGAACCGTAACCAATGATGGCAACCTTCTTGGACTGGATCAGCGACAGGTCTGCGCCGTCGTCGTAGATGATTTCTGCCATTTTCATTTCTCCTTCAGTTGATCCGTGATCGAGCGCGACCCGCGGCCGATAGCCACGGCGCCCGACTGGACGAGTTCGGTGACGCCGTAGGGCTCCAGGGCCCGCAGCAGCGCCTCCAGCTTGGACAGGGAGCCGATCGATTCGATGACGACCGACTCGGGTTGCACGTCGACGACGTGTGCGCGGAACAGGTCCACGATCTGCAGGACCGAGGTACGACGGGTCTCGTCGGCCTGGACCTTCATCATGAGCAGACGCCGTTCGACGGAGTCTTCGGGTTCAAGCTCAACAACCTTGAGGACGTTGATGAGCTTGTTGAGCTGCTTGACCACCTGCTCGATGGGCGCGGAGTCTGCGTCCACGATGATGGTCATGCGGGAGATTTCGGGATGTTCCGTCTCTCCCACGGTCAGCGACTTGATATTAAAGGCGCGGCGGGCGAAAAGCGCGGCGACGCGAGTGAGCACGCCGGGCTTGTTTTCGACCAACACGGCCAGAGTGTGACGATTCGTCATCAGTCTTCCACCTCCCAGTCGGGCGCCATGCCCTTGGCGTAACGAATCTCATCGTTGGACACGCCCGCGGCGACCATCGGCCAGACCATCGAGTCCTTGGAGACGCGGAAGTCAATGAGAACGGGGCGATCGTTGATCGACATGGCCCAGTCGATGGCCTCGTCGACCTCGTCGATGGAGCGAACGGTGCGTGCGGCCATGCCGTAGGCCTGCGCGAGCATCTCGAAGTTGGGGATCTGCTCGCCCTCGACGGGGTTGAGCGTCGTGTTCGAGTAGCGCTTGCCGAAGAACAGGGACTGCCACTGGCGGACCATGCCCAGCACCGAGTTGTTGATGAGGGCAACCTTGATCGGGATGTTGTTGATCGTGCAGGTGGCCAGTTCCTGGTTGGTCATCTGGAAGGAACCGTCACCGTCGATCGCCCACACGACCTTGTCGGGGGCCGCAACCTGGGCGCCCATGGCTGCGGGGATGCAGTAGCCCATGGTGCCGGAGCCGGAGGAGGAGATGAAGCTGCGCGGGTTGTCCAGCGTGATGAACTGCGCGGCCCACATCTGGTGCTGGCCCACGCCCGTCACGTAGATCGCCTCGGGGCCAACCTTGTCGGAGAGCTTCTTAAGGACCTCCTGGGGCGCCATCATGCCGTCTTCAGGCTCAGCCCATCCGATCGGATACTTGGTACGCAGTCGGTCGAGGTAGCGCCACCATCCGGAGATGTCCGCCTTGTTTTCCGACGAGGCCTGGGCGATTTCCTCGGTGAGGATCGGCAGGGCGGTCGCCAGGTCTGCGACAATCGGGATGTCGGCGTGGCGGTTCTTCGAGATCTCCGCGGCGTCGATGTCGATGTGCACGACGGTGGCGCGGGGCGCGAAGGAGTCGAGGCGGCCCGTCACGCGGTCGTCGAAGCGGGCGCCGAGCGCCACGATCAGGTCGGCGCGCTGGAGGGCGCCGACAGCGGCCACGGTGCCGTGCATGCCGGGCATGCCGAGGTTGTGGCGATCGGAGTCAGGGAACGCGCCGCGGGCGGTCAGCGTGGTGACAACGGGGGCATTCGTGACCTCGACGAGGTCGGCGAGGGCGTCGGTGGAGCCGGAGCGCACGATGCCGCCACCCACGTAGAGCACGGGAGCCTGAGCATCGGCGATCGCACGGGCAGCCGCGCGCACCTGCTTCATGTTCGGCTTGTCCGCGACGCGGTAGCCGGGCAGGTCGAGGGCGGGAGGCCAGGAGAAGTCCATCTCGGCGACCTGCGCGGACTTGGTGATATCCACGAGGACCGGGCCGGGGCGGCCGGTGCCTGCGAGGTGGAAGGCCTCGGCCAGGCGCGCGGGGATCTCCGCGGGATCCGTGACGAGGAAGGAGTGCTTGGTGATGGGCATCGAGGCGCCGACGACGTCGGCTTCCTGGAAGGCGTCGGTTCCGATCAGGGATGCGCCGACCTGGCCGGAGATCACGACGATCGGGACCGAGTCCATGCAGGCGTCGCCCAGGGCCGTCAGCACGTTGGTGGCGCCGGGGCCGGATGTCACGATCGCGCAGCCAACCTTACCGGTGGCCAGGGCGTAGCCTTCGGCGGCGTGGCCCGCGCCCTGCTCGTGACGGACAAGAATGTGGCGGATGGACGTCGACGCCAGCAGCGGGTCGTAGGTCGGCAGAATTGCGCCGCCGGGCATACCGAACACGTCGGTAACGCCCAGGGCCTCGAGGCTGGCCACGATAGCCTCGGCTCCGGTCATGCGGGTGGTGTTGGCGGTGTCGCTCACCATTCGTCCTCTCAATCGTTGGGACCGTCTCAAAGAAAAAACCCCGTCAGATCCGGCAGTCGCGCGGATGCGGGGAATTCGGCGTGCGATCCATCCTCACGTTACACGGCAGGCATCGCACGCCCGGGTACGATGACCAGGGCGAGGATTCCAATTCCGCGAACGTTGAGCATGCCTTTACCGTATCTCTCCCGAGCGCTGCTCTCTTCTTCATCTCATTGTGCGGACCTTCGGGCTCTAATCGCCATCTAGGCCAAAGGACTGAGATACACAGCACGTATTACTGGTTTAATTGACTCATACCTCATATCACAATCCACAACACGGAGATTTCATCGTGCACCAGGTGTTCGAGATTCTGAGCGAACAGCCAGTTCTGTTCCTCTTCCTTCTCATCGGTATAGGCATGGCGTTCGGCCATGTGAAAATCAGGGGCATTAGCCTCGGCGCCGCCGCCGTTCTGTTCTTTGCCATCGCGTTGGCTGCGTGGGCGCAGTCCTACGACATCGAGCTGCGGGTCACCCCCCAGCTGGGCACTCTCGGCCTGACGCTCTTCACGTTCGCGATCGGCATCAACTCGGGTGCGTCGTTCTTCCACAACTTGAAGACCGCCGTCGGCCCGATTCTGTCGATGGTTGCCCTCTACGGCATCACCGCCACCGTCGGCCTCTACCTCGGTAAGGCCATGGGTATGGACGTTCCGCTCATCGCCGGTACCTTCGCGGGTTCGGTGACGAACACGCCCGCTCTGGCCGCTGCCGGCGAGGCCTCCGGCGATCCAGCACGTGCGACGGTCGGCTACTCGATCGCCTACCTCTTCGGCGTCATCGGCATGCTGGCAGCTTCGATGGCTGCACTGCACTACGGCCGCAACGATAAGGATGCCCCCTCTCCCCTGTCGAACCGCACGATCCGCGTCGAGCGCGACGACCACCCCTTCGTTGGCGACATCTACGAGAAGCTCGGCGAGAAGGTCTCCTTCTCCCGTCTGCGCCGCGGCGAGACCGGCCCGATCACCCGTCCCCAGATGTCTGACACCCTGGATCCTGGTGACCTCGTGACGGTCGTCGGCCCCCGCGAGCTCGTCGCACGTGCGGCAACGGAGCTCGGCCACGCGTCCTCTCACTCCCTCATGCAGGATCGCTCCTACCTGGACTTCCGTCGTGTGACGATCTCCAACCCGAAGGTCGCCGGACGCACGGTCGCCTCGCTCGGCCTCGCCAAGGAGTTCTCCGCGACTATCTCGCGCGTGCGCCGCGGCGACGTCGACATGGTCGCCGAGCCGGGCCTGGTCCTCCAGGAGGGTGACCGCGTGCGCGTCGTCGCCCCCACGTCCAAGATGGCTGAGATCACCAAGTTCTTCGGCGACTCGTCCCGAGGCCTCACGGACCTCAACCCGATCGCCCTGGGCATTGGCATGGCGCTGGGTATCGCGATCGGCGAGCTGCCGATCCTGACCCCTTCCGGCGAGTACTTCTCGATCGGTTCCGCCGCTGGCACGCTCATCGTGGGCCTTATCTTCGGCCGCGTCGGTCGCATCGGCCCCATTGCGACGGCTCTGCCCTTCACCACCTGCCAGGTCATGGCTGAGCTCGGCCTGCTCATCTTCCTCGCACAGGCGGGCGCCAAGGCGGGCGGCCAGATCCTCGAGGCCTTCGAATCGGGCGCCTGGATCCGCATCTTCGCTCTCGGTGTCGTCATGACATCGATTATGGCGGTCGGCCTCTACTGCACGATGCGATGGGTGTTCAAGATGGGCGGCACGAAGCTTGCCGGTCTGCTCGGTGGCGCGCAGACGCAGCCCGCCGTCCTCGCTTTCGCGAATGGCCGTACCAACGCAGATCCTCGCGTGTCGCTCGGTTACGCGCTGGTCTACCCGGTCGCCATGGTCGGCAAGATCATCGTCGCTACGGTCCTGGGCGGCATGTAGCGGCAACGTCTCCCGCGGGTTCGAACCCGCGACGCAATGGGGCTGGCCCTTTCGGGTCGGCCCCATTCGCATGCCTCGATCCCCTCTCCCGAGCCCGTACCGGGCACCGCGCCGCTCATGTGGAGGCCGTGGCCTGCACGAGCTGCAAGGCCGAGCTGCGCTACACGCAGGCGGTCACGGGGGTACCAAAAGCCGACACGTGGCCTGCTAGGCCTGGCTGCGGTGCCCGTGGGCGGTGGCGGGGCCTGGTAGCCAGGAACCAGAGCCTGACTTGCCGCGCTCAGCTGATCAATCCTCGCGGCGTCGCCTTTGTTCCGGGCACCGCATGGCCTGCCCGCCCGCTCGTCGCCCGCGCCGCGAGCTGCGCTCGGCGCGTCGCCTCGAAGCCCGGCCAGGCCCCACAGGCCCTGCGGCGCCCTCCACAAGGGCGACGCTTGCTCAGTACGTTGTCGTGGCCCTGTATACCTGCCAACTCGGCCTACGCACAAACGAAGCCGCGACCGGTTTCCCGGCCACGGCCTCGTCAATGAATGAGCGTCAGCGCGAAATCAGCGCGACGAGCACTCGAGCGGTCACCGCCGCCACGCACACGATTGCGATGTTGCGGCCGACGGCGCGAATCTCGTCGCGGTCGATCTCGTACTCAACCTCAAACGACGGCGGCTTCAGGCCCGCTTCGATCTCGAATTTCATGCGTGCTCCTCCTCGTATTCCCACAGGTTCGGGACTCGTTCTTGCTTCTCGACGAGCCAGTTCTTATCCGTCAGCATACGGGAGAGCGCGAGGCCCATGCCGATCGCAACGATCGTGAACATGACCGTGAAGAGCGCGGCGAGCGCATCGTCGATCTGCTGGTTGTTCAGGTAGGTCAGAGCACGATAGAGCGGCACACCGGGGATCATGATGACGACAGCAGGCACGGACAGGGTCACGCGCGAGAAGCGCGTCCTGCGGGCCACGAAGACGGCGAGAAGGCCAGCTGCGAGCGCGGCGAGGCCGACGGCAGCCGGGGCAGGAACGCCGAGTTCCAGGTGCAGGGCGATACGAGCGGTGTTGATCACGGCGCCGATGAGCGCAGCCGTCGCACACACGCGTTGCGGTGAATTGAAGAGCATCGCAAACCCGTATGCGGCAACAAAGCTAGCGAGGAAGCGCAGAAGGTAGTGCAGCCATGGAACGAGCGATACACCGTACTCGGGCGTCACCGACCAGCCGAAGACAGCCGAGATCGCCCAGACAGCCACGCCCGCTGACATGACGAGCATCGTCACGTACACAAGGCGACCGACTCCACCTTGGAAGTCTTGTCGCACCAAATCGATCAGGCCAGTCACCAGCGGGAAGCCGGGGACCAGGAAGAGCAGTGCGGAAATAAAGCCAGCCTGATGCGTGGACTCGATGCCGAGGAACTGTTGAGCGGGAGCAACCAGCAAAATGTAGATCATCGCTGCGAGGGCACCGCACGCCATCCACACGCCGAAGTGGTTCATGTGGCGGATCAGCATCTGACGACGCAATGCCTGTCCGAAGAAAGACGCGACAGCGACAGCAGAGCACTCGACCCATCCCCCACCGTTAAGGAATGCGAACGCCGCACAGGCGAGGCCAGAGGCAAGCGCATTCGAAAACCAGTCGTAGAGCCCGGGAACCTTCGCGATCTTATCCAGTTCGTCCGACACATCCTCGACTCGCACGGACTTGCCGTGCAGGGACGCCACGTAGTTATTGATACGGTCGATCTTGTCAGCGTTAACGCCCATGAGGCGCTGCTCGGCGAGCTCCGTGCGGAAAGTTCCGTTCGCATACGCGGTCGCGATAATCTCCGTGTACGTGACCTGTGCTCGGTGCTCAGAAATGCCGACGGCGCGTGCGAGATCAGCCATTGACTTCTTGACGCGATAGGCGCTGGCGCCAAACGACAGCAGCATCTGGCCGAGTCGGAGAACAACCTGGGACTGATGAGCAAGGCGATCGTGCGCCGCCATGCGCTGAGCGAGAACCTCGTCTTTGGGACCGTGTTGGTGAGGCCCGTGCGGATGTGGAGAAGTGACCATGGGAATAGCATCGCACGCGTAGCGCCGTTATGTGGGCGACGTTGGTCCGTGACGTGTGGTTTTTCATCTCGTGGACACACGCGGAGATAAAACGCAGACGGATACGCCACCGCTGCGACACGATTAGCTGCGTCAGGCGCGCACCACGAAGTCGGCCGGTGAGG
>NZ_ALCB01000105.1:0-31716 GCF_000282935.1 Actinomyces sp. ICM39 | reverse complement strand
CGCCACAATGGCGGGCGCGCGCTCACGCAGTTACTGGAGACTAGGCGACAGTTTCGCTGCTATTGCGGGCGGCGGACTCGGCCAGCTCCTCGGGGCTGACAACGCCCTCGACGGAGACGCGGTCCAGGTAGGCCATGCCGTCAAACGCCAGCTCGCGAGCGTTCTCCGGGTCGCCCTCGTTGCCGATCGAGCCGTGGGCCATGCGGTCCACGATGAGCGCGATCGCGCCGTCGCCCGTCACGTTCGTGGCGGTACCGAAGGAGTCCAGGGCGATGTAGGTGGCGATCATGAGCGCGACCTGGGCGTCGTTGAAGCCCAGCATGGAGCTCAGCAGACCCGTGGCCGCCATGATGGCGCCGCCGGGAACGCCGGGGGCGGCAACCATCGTGATGCCGAGCATGAAGATGAAGCCCACCCACTGCAGGGACGAGACAGTCAGGCCTTGGGTCAGGACGATGGCGAACGCGAAGGCGAAGATCTTCGAGGTCGAGCCAGCCAGGTGGATCGTCGCACACAGCGGAATCGTGAAGGAAGCAACCGCGTCGGACACTCCATTCTTCTTCGTCTGACGCAGCGTCACCGGGATGGTAGCCGCAGAGGAAGAGGTGCCCAGAGCCGTCAGGTAGGCCGGCATCATGGTGAGCAGGGCCTTGATGGGGTTACGACGCGCGACGACGCCAGCGAAGCAGAACTGGGTCAGCAGGATGACGACCTCGAGGAGGATCACGACAACAACAACGCGCAGCAGCGTGCGGATAACCGAGGCCGCCTCACCCGTGTAGGTCAGGTTCAGGAAGATGCCAAAGATGTGCAGCGGCAGCAGCGGGATGATGATCGTCTCAATAAGGCGCGTGATGATGGCGCGGAACTCGATGAAGCCCTTGCGCAGCACGCCGCGCGGAACCATCGACAGGCCCAGGCCTACGACGAAGGACAGGAGCAGCGCCGTCATGACCTGCAGCGGCGCGGGCATCTCGATCGTGAAGTAGGACTCCAGGGCGCTACCCGGCTCAGCCACATCGCCCAGCTGTGTCGAGGCGAGGATGCGCGGGAAGAGCGTGGCGCACACCAGGTAGGTGAGGAAGCCCGAGAACAGCGTCGACGCGTAGGCAATTGCCGTCGTGATACCCAGCCACTTGCCCGCGCCTCGGCCCAGGTCCGCAATAGCGGGGGTCACGAGGCCGATGATGATCAGCGGGATCGAGAAGGACAGGAACTGGCTGAAGATCGCCGAGAAGGTCGCAAAGATACGGCCAATCTCGACGGGAACCAGGTGGTCGCCGCCAATACGGACGGATCCGAGGACGGTCGCGAGGATGATCGCAGCGATCACCCACACGAGGATTCCGGATTTACGCAGGAACTCGCGCATGTGTTTCACCTTGATAATAGGGATGATGGGTCACGCATAGCATGCCCGAACTTTACGAATACTTGAAGCGGTGGCCATGATTCGGGATAGATGCGGCAAAAATCACGTGATAAATAAAGCGCGGTAGCGAGGACGTTATCCCCGTTCAACGGCCATTTTCCGGGGATTTAACGCACCGCAAGCGTCGACACGTACGGGGCAAACCACCAAATTATCGCGGCGAGGATCACGTACACCGCAACATCCATGAGGCGAGCACGCGACGCGAACCAGGGGCGTCCCGGCGTCCACAGGCGCAGCGCCGCCATGCCGACGAGCACAGCAACCATCAACATGACCGCTCGGTGGCGATGATCGGTCACAGCCAGCGCAATCACACCGAGAACACCACCCGCGCTGAGGGCGCCGCCGAGCCAGCCGCCCAGCCGGGCGCGCACGGTCCTCTCCTCAATATTCACGCCCCTACCCTATCGCACGAGCACGCGCGACCATACGATCGTACGCGCCCACACCACCACCCCAGCCCCATCCTCGTCCATACAAAGGAACGCAAACGAATAGGAATAAGAGGCATGCGGGTTTAATATTGGTCCAAAGGTCCCTGAGACCCGCAACATATTTCTCGCACCAAAGGAGCATTCGAGTGTCCCGCTTTATTGTCGTCGCCCCCGGTTCGTCGGAGGCAGCCACCCTCGCTACTGACGAGCTGGCCCGCGTTCTCGGCGTCGCCACCGTCGACGCCCTGGCTGGCACGACGGCCACCGACGCCGCCCTCCGTCCCGCCTCCGCTCTGCCCGCCGCGGTCGAAGCCGTCCGCGCCGTCGGCGACGACGCGCTCATCGCCCCCGCCCGTGAGGCCTCGAACCGTGCCTTCGACCACGTGGCCTGGAACCTGAACCTCGCCGCCTCCACCCGCGCCGGCGTGATCCTCGCCTTCGACGCCGAGGGTGCCAGCGCCGAGCTCCTCGCCGAAGAGATCGCCGCCGCCCGCCTGCGCGCCAAGGCCGCTGCCGCCTCCGTCGTCGCCGTCGTCCTGACCGGTGGTGCCCCCGCGCTCGAGGCCGACGTCCCCGTCCTGACCCTGCCGCTGGGCGAGGAGGCCGCCGCCACCCTGCGCGGTACCGCTGCCCCCACCGCGGTCACCCCCCTGGCCTTCCAGGCGGACCTCATCGAGCGCGCCCGCGCCGACCGCAAGCGCATCGTCCTGCCTGAGCCCGACGACGACCGCGTCCTGCAGGCCGCCGCCCAGGTTCTCGCCGCCGGCATCGCCGACATCACCTTCGTGGGCGACGCCGACTACGTCGCCAAGCGCGCCGGCGAGCTCGGCCTCGACCTGAGCGCCGCCCAGGTCGTCTCCGTGAACGACCCCGCCTACCTCGAGCGCTACGCCGAGGAGTTCGCGCGCCTGCGCGCCAAGAAGGGCGTCACCCTCGAGCAGGCCCGCGAGAAGGTCACCGACGTGTCCTACTTCGGCACCATGATGGTCCACATGGGCGACGCCGACGGCATGGTCTCGGGCGCTGCCCACACGACCGCGCACACGATCGTTCCCTCCTTCCAGATCATCAAGACCGCTCCCGGCGTCTCCGTCGTCTCCTCCATCTTCCTCATGGCGATGAAGGACCGCGTGTGGGCCTTCGGCGACTGCGCCGTCAACCCCAACCCCACCGCCGAGCAGCTGGCCGACATCGCTGTGACCTCCGCGCGCACCGCCGCCCAGTTC
Organism: Actinomyces sp. ICM39; assembly: GCF_000282935.1. Taxonomy (NCBI): domain Bacteria; kingdom Bacillati; phylum Actinomycetota; class Actinomycetes; order Actinomycetales; family Actinomycetaceae; genus Actinomyces; species Actinomyces sp. ICM39. The sequence goes on along the minus strand of NZ_ALCB01000105.1, from coordinate 28,621 downwards.
GGCGTCACCCCGCGCGTCGCCATGCTCTCCTACTCCACCGGCACCTCCGGCTCCGGCCCCGACGTTGACGTCGTCGTCGAGGCCACCCGCCTCGCCCACGAGAAGGCCCCCGAGCTGGCCATCGAAGGCCCCATCCAGTTCGACGCAGCCGTCGACGAAGCCGTCGCCTCCAAGAAGCTGCCCGGCTCCGACGTCGCCGGCAAGGCCACCGTCTTCGTCTTCCCCTCGCTGGAAGCCGGAAACATCGGCTACAAGGCGGTCCAGCGCTCCTCCGGCGCCGTCGCCGTCGGCCCCGTTCTGCAGGGCCTCAACAAGCCTGTCAACGACCTGTCGCGCGGCGCCCTCGTCGAAGACATCGTCAACACCGTCGCCCTGACCGCCGTCCAGGCCCAGGGCTGAACGGGACCGAGGTCCCGGGGTCCGGTTACCATTAAACGTAAACGGGCCCCGGCCTCGTACTTTTTCTTTCCTATCCCCACAACTCGAAAGGCGAACGCGTGTCCTCGTCCTCCGTTCTCGTCATTAACTCCGGCTCCTCCTCCATTAAGTACCAGCTCGTCGACCCCGAAACCGGCGACGCCATCGCCAAAGGCATCGTCGAGCGCATCGGCGACACCACCGGCCTCATCAAGCATGAGCACGGCGACGCCGTCACCAAGGAAGAGCTCCCGGTTCCCGACCACACCGTCGGCATGCGTGAGGTCCTGCGCCTCTTCGACACGGAGGGCCCGTCCCTGGCCGAGGCCAACATCCTCGCCGTCGGCCACCGCGTCGTTCAGGGCGGCCGTTACTTCGACGGCCCGGCCCTCATCACCGACGAGGTCCGCAACCTGATCGAAGAGCTGTGCCCGCTGGCTCCTCTGCACAACCCCGCCCACCTCAAGGGCATCGACGTGGCGCGCGAGCTCATGCCCGACATCCCCCACGTCGCCGTCTTCGACACCGCGTTCTTCCAGCAGCTGCCCGACAAGGCCGCCCTGTACGCCCTCGAGACCGAGACCGCCGAGAAGTACTCGGTGCGCCGCTACGGCGCCCACGGCACCTCCCACCAGTTCGTCTCCCAGGAAATCTCGAAGATGCTGGGCCGCGACGACCTCAAGCAGATCGTCCTGCACCTGGGCAACGGCGCGTCCGCTTCCGCCGTCAAGAACGGCAAGCCGATCGACACCTCCATGGGCCTGACCCCCCTCGAGGGCCTCATGATGGGCACCCGCACCGGCGACATCGACCCCGCGGTCGTGTTCCACCTACAGCGCGTCGCCGGCATGACCGTCGACGAGGTCGACACCCTCTTCAACAAGAAGTCCGGCATGAAGGGCATGACCGGCGAGTCCGACATGCGCTCCGTGTGGGAGGTCATCAACAACACCTCCGACCCCGAGGCTTCCCGGCGCGCCCGTACCGCCATGGACGTGTACATCAACCGCCTGCTGAAGTACGTGGGTTCCTACGCCGCTGAGCTGGGCGGCCTGGACGTCATCACCTTCACCGCCGGCATCGGCGAGAACGACGACGACGTGCGCCGCGAGCTGGCCGAGGCCCTCGCCCCCTTCGGCGTCAAGATCGACGTCGAGGCCAACAAGGGCCGCGTCAAGGAACCGCGCATCGTGTCCGCTCCCGACTCGGCCGTCACCCTCGTCGTCTACCCGACCAACGAGGAGCTGGCGATCGCCCGCCAGGCGCTGACCTTCGCCTGATTCTCAGGTTTGTTCGAGGCCGGGGTTCCCACGTGGGGCCCCGGCCTCGGGCGTATCCTGAGAGAGTAGCGCGAGCGAGGAGGGCCTCATGAACGACGATGTTTCTACCCTGGCGGAATGGATCGCCACGTCACCGTCGACCGTGTTTTTCGGCGGCGCGGGCGTGTCTACCGAGTCGGGGATCCCCGATTTTCGCGGGGCAAACGGCTTCTACTTTCAGGAGCGCGAGATTCCCCTGGAGACGGTGCTGAGCATCGACTTCTTTGAGCGGCATCCGCAGGCCTACTGGGAGTGGTTCCACGAGATCTACCGTCCCGTAGAACCCAACGGCGCGCACAGGGCACTGGCGTCTCTGGAGGCCGCGGGGCGCCTGGACGCGGTCATCACGCAGAATATCGACGGCCTGCACCAGCGGGCCGGGTCGCGCACCGTCTGGGAGCTGCACGGCAACTGGGAGCGGCTTGTGTGCACGAGCTGCGGGGCGGTCGCTGCGTTGGCCGATGCCGTCACGGTTGACGGGGATCCCGTGCCCGCGTGTCCCTCGTGCGCCTCGCAGATGCGCCCGGACATCGTCATGTACGGGGAGGGCCTCGACCAGGGCGTCATCGAGGCCGCCGTGTCCGCCATTGCGCGAGCGTCCGTGCTGATCGTCGCGGGCACATCCCTCGTGGTCTACCCGGCGGCGGGCCTCATCGACTACTTCTCCGGGGACCACCTGGTGCTCATGAACGCCACCCCGACCTCGGCGGATGCGCACGCTGATCTGATCGTCCGCGAGCCGGTGGGCGCGACCCTCGACCGCGTCATGGACCAGCTACGCGTGCGGGGTGTCCTTCCCGCGTAGGGCTTGCGGCACGCGGGCGTTCACTCACGGGACCCAACGCCCAGGTGCCCCTGCCCTGCGCACATCCGGATAGGTTGTGCGCATATGGATAGGTTATGCACATCCGGATAGCTTATTTTCCTATCCACATCTTCATAACCTATCCGGATGTTCGTAACCTATCCGCGTATGCGCGCCTTGCGCCACCCCGCTGCCCTGCGCGATGTCATCAACCCCATCGGCACGCTCTCAGACATCCCCCGACACAGTGAACGAGGTGTGCGCGCGAGTAGCACGTAGTCTCAGCGCGATCATGCATACCCCAACTGTTTCGACGAGAAACAGAGATGACTTTGGGCGGCCCCCTGTTCTGCAGCAGCACACAAGTACGAGAACTGAATAGGAAACATTGTTCTGGATAGGAAGAACTCTTCTGGATAGCTTAGTAACCTATCCAGAACTCCATAACCTATCCAGAAAACGCCGCACGCACGCCCACAGGATCACCCCTCCCCCAGGCCGGCGGGGTCGACGAGGGACAGGGCACGCGGGGCGCGCGAAATCCGCACACTTTGGCCCCACGTCAGGGTCAGGCGGTCGGACTCCATGCCATCGCCGAACAGGACGAGGGATTCGGAAGCAACGACGAGGCCGAGGTCTTCGCCCTCGTCCAGGATCCCCTCGGTGTATTCGACACCGGTGAAGGGCGAGGGCCATGCCTCGCGCACGAACCACGCGAGCGAGCGCGAGGTCGGCGCGGGCAGGTCCCCCATGCGGCGGCCACGCTTGAGGGATGCTCCCCACCCGGTCGCCCCGGTCCCGGTGGAGACAACAACGCCCGAGGAGGACTGCCGCTCGACGGTGGCCCCCAGGGCCAGCTCGTAGCGGGCGCTCTGGTGGCTCGGGTGCCCAACAAATACCTCGTTGAGGGCGGTGAGCGTGCGCGAGTCGTCGGCGGTCGCTCGCACCATCGTCAGCTGATCCACTCGCAGGTCGGTGCCCGCCTCGATGCGCCCGAGGGCCGCGACCCCCTGGTCGGGAGTGCATCGGACAAGGACGCCGGCGTTCGACTGAGGGACGGAGTTGACGCCGACCACGGTCTGGTCGCCCGCATACTTGGCGACGTTGGCGACCAGACCGTCAGGTCCCACGACGACGATGACGTCCTCGGGGGCGAAGAGGAAGCGCGACAGGGAGTCGCGCTCCACGTCGGCGCTCGCCCACCCGTCCGGGATACCCGCACGCACGCGAGCCAGGGCTGCCACGTGAGACTCGTGCGCACGCTCGACGGACTCGAGGGTGCGCCCGCGGCTACGCAGGACGAATTCGACCTGGCCGCGCGTGGAGTAGCGGTCCATGAGCTCGTCAAACTCGGTGGGGCGTCGGACGACGACGGCGCGGCGGCGCATGACTACTGTCCCGCCTTTGCGGAGCCGGTGAAGGCTGCCACGAGATCACTGAGCACGTCGGCGGTGATGGTGATGTTCCCGAAGGAGGGCATGTTCTTCGCCATTTCCTTGAGTGCGAGGGCACGCGCCACTTCGGGCCCGGCCTCAGCGAGCGCCTGGATGTATGCGGCGTCGTTCGCGATCCTGGCGCGCCCCGCAGTGTTCCAGTCTGCCTCGTATGCCTTGCCTTTTTCGACGATGCGGCGAACTTCCGCTTCCACCTCGATCGCGTCTGCCGCAGCCTTCTCTTCGGCCTCACGCCGGGCGTTGTGGCCCTCCTGATCGACCAGGTCAGCGCGTTTACGGGCCAGGTCGAGCTTGGACTGCATCTCGTTTTCGGAGATCTGAGATTCACGCTCGACGGCGAGGGCACGGCGCTCGTAGAGGGCGCGGTCGGCCTCGGCCTGAAGCTGCTCGAGGAGCGGGGCGCGCAGGGAGGACTCGACCCCCTCGTCCGGGCGCAGGCTCAGCAGGCGCGCATCGACGACGGCAACGCCGGTGGTGCGCAGCTGATGATCATCCGCGAAGGCTTGGGCCAGCACGCTTCCGACCCGTTCGAGGGATCCGGAAATGGCGTCGGTCAGCGTCATCTCGCCAATTGCCGAGGCCAGGGCGGAGAACGCGATGCGGGTGACGGTCTCGTCGATCTGCCACAGTCCCTGAGCGTCGGCTCCCGCTTCACGCGGGTACAGGCCGAAGTCGTAGTGCGCGGCGGCGGCTTCTGCATCCTCGATGTGGTAGGTGATGGCAACCTGCGCGTTGATGTTCTGCTGATCCGCGGTGGTCGCCTGCACGAGGAAGCTGTGGGCGCGGTTGGCTGTGGGGACCTCCGCGAGCGCGCAGCGGCCGGCTCGCAGCCAGAAGGACTGGCCGACTCCGGATCGGATCGTGCGTCCGGATCGGATCTGGACGACGTGATCGCCGGCGCCTCCCTGGTAGCGGATGAGGAAGGGGTGGTGGTGAAGCGTTCCCATGATGACTCCTTGGTTGGGTGGCGAACCACTTGTTTATGTCAGGATGACGATAAACCCTCATCGCATTTACTGTCAACTCGACACAAATAGGCTAGGCTTGCACCATGACCTCACCCCTGACCATTCCCGTCGCGGTCGACATCGTCGCCCTGACGGTCATCGACCACACGCTCCACGCCCTCGTCGTGCGGCGCGGAATCGAGCCTTTCAAGGACCACCTGGCACTCCCCGGCGGCTTCCTGCGCGAGGGCGAACAGACCGAGGAGGCAGCAGCACGCGAGCTTGAGGAGGAAACCGGCATTACGCCCCCAGGACATCTCGAACAGCTGCGTTCCTACGGACCGGAAGGCCGCGACCCGCGCGGGCCAATTCTCTCCGTCGCCTACCTCCTCCTCGCCCCCTCGTTCTCACCAACCGAAGCGGGAGGTGACGCCGCGGGCACCCTGTGGCATCCCGTCGACGCGCTCCTTGCACCCTCCTCGCCCCTCGCCTTCGACCACGCACAGATCCTCGCGGACGGCGTGGAGCGCGCTCGTTCCAAGATCGAATACTCACCCCTAGCCACATCCTTCTGCGGCCCCGAGTTCACGATCACACAGCTGCGCACCACATACGAAGCCATCTGGGGATCGGCGCTCGACCCGCGCAATTTTCATCGCAAAGCAACAAAAACCGCATCTTTCATCGAGCCAACGGGAGGCACGGTGCGCGAGGGTGCCGGGCGCCCGGCCGCCCTCTACCGCCTCGTCCCAGGCGTCGACGCTACAGCCTTCGTCCTCGACCCACCCCTGCGCCGCCCACCCGTCCCAGCCCCGGCCTCGTCAATGAAGAGCGCGAGCACGCCGAGTGCGACAGAATAGCCCAGTACCAAAGGAGAACCATGAACTTCCATTCCCTCTACGATCAGGGTTTTGCGCGCGTTGCCGCCGTGACCCTGCCCGTGCACCCCGCTCGCCCATTCGAGAATGCGCGCGAGATCATCGACGCAGCCCGCGAGCTCGATACGCGCGGCGTCGCGATGGGCGTTTTCCCCGAACTGTGCGTCTCCGGCTACGCCATCGACGACCTTTTCCTGCAGGATGTGCTGCTCGATAACGTCGAAAAGGCCCTCGCCAACATCGTCGAGGCCAGCGCCGACCTGCTGCCCCTCCTCGTCGTGGGCGCGCCCCTGCGCAAGGACAACGCCCTGTACAACTGCGCCGTCGCCATCCACCGCGGCCGCGTGCTGGCGATCGTCCCCAAATCCCACCTGCCCAACTACCGCGAGTTCTACGAGAAGCGCCACTTCGTCACCATGCCCCCGCGCGCCTGCGAGCGCATCGAAGTGCCGTGGGGCGGCGTCGAGGAATTCAGTGGCGGCCCCGTGTGGGTTCCCTTCGGCCAGGTCCTCCTGTCCGCCGACGACGTGCCCGGTCTGACGGTCGGCATCGAAGTCTGCGAGGACATGTGGGTGCCCGTCACCCCGTCGACGGAGCTGGCGCTCGCGGGTGCGACCGTCCTGGCGAACCTATCCGCCTCCCCTATTACGGTCGGGCGCGGCGCGGACCGCGAGCTCATGGTGCGCTCAATCTCCTCGCGCTGTTGCGCGGCCTACGTGTACACGGCCGCCGGCATCGGCGAGTCCAGCACGGACCTCGCCTGGGACGGCGAAACCATGATTTACGAGGCCGGGGAACGCCTCGCGATCGGCGAACGCTTCCAGGAGGGCACCCACATCACGATCGCCGACGTGGACCTGGAGCGCCTGCGCACCGAGCGCAAGCGCCAGAACTCGTTCACGGACAACGCACAGCGCTACTTCGCGGGCGACGAGCGCATGGCCCCACAGGAGGTCGAGTTCACGCTCGACCCGCCGCGCACCGACCTGGGCCTGGAGCGAGCAGTCAACCGCTTCCCCTTCGTCCCCAACGATCCCACGCGCCTGGAGCAGGACTGCTACGAGGCCTACAACATTCAGGTGGCCGGCCTGGTCCAGCGCCTACGCGCGATCGGCAACCCGAAGATCGTCATCGGCGTCTCTGGCGGCCTGGATTCGACGCACGCGCTGGTCGTCGCCGCACACGCGATGGACCTGCTGGGCCGTCCGCGCACGGACATCCTGTGCTACACGCTGCCCGGTTTCGCCACGTCCGAGCGCACGAAGAAGAACGCGACCCTGCTGTGCCAGTACCTGGGCACCTCCTTCAAGGAGATCGACATCCGTCCGGCGGCCGCGCAGATGCTGGCCGACATCGGCCACCCCTACGGCGAGGGCGAAGCCACCTACGACGTGACCTTCGAGAACGTCCAGGCGGGCCTGCGCACCGATTACCTGTTCCGCCTGGCCAACCACCTGGGCGGCATCGTGCTGGGCACGGGCGACCTGTCCGAGCTGGCGCTGGGCTGGTGCACGTACGGCGTGGGCGACCAGATGAGCCACTACGCGGTCAACACGGGCGTGCCGAAGACCCTCATGCAGCACCTGATCCGCTGGGTCGTGGCCTCCAAGCAGTTCGACGACCGCGTCGGCGAGGTCCTCCTGTCGATCCTCCACACCGAGATCTCCCCCGAGCTCGTTCCCGCCAAGCCGGGCGAGAAGATGCAGTCCACGCAGGACAAGATCGGCCCCTACAACCTGCAGGACTTCACGCTCTACCACGTACTGCGTCGCGGCGCGCGCCCCTCGAAGATCGCGTTCCTGGCGGAGAAGGCCTGGTCGGACGCCTCGGTCGGCTCCTGGCCGGTCGGCTTCCCCGAGGAGGACAAGGTCGCGTACTCGCTCGAGGAGATCGTCAAGTGGGAGCGCCTGTTCCTCTGGCGTTTCTTCAGCCAGCAGTTCAAGCGCAGCGCCCTGCCCAACGGCCCGAAGGTCATGGCCGGCGGCTCCCTGTCCCCGCGCGGGGATTGGCGCATGCCCTCCGACGTGTCGGGGGCGGATTGGGTCGCCGAACTCGACGAGGCCGTGAAGGGCCTGGTCGACTGACCTGACACACGCTCGGCAAGCCGAGCTGTTTCCTGAGGGGCGGTGCTCATGCGAGCACCGCCCCTCGGCTTACTCGCGGTGATCACTTCCGGGCGTCATCAGCCCATACACCCCTGCACCTTGCCCTCGAAACTATGCAGGTTTTGACACCGCCTCTGCCTTCGCGGTGACGAGGCCCGGGCCGGGTAGAATGGGCGCGCGGCCCTCCGTGAAACGGCCGTGAAACGCTTATTTTTCGAGGGGTTCCCGTGCACGTCGGACTAATCGCCGCCTTCCTGATTCTCGCCGTCGCTCTCATCGCGGGTGGCCTCTACCTGTTCGCGTCGGGCCTGACCGCGCGCGCCGGCGTGTGCCGCCCTCCCCTGGGGCTGCGCCTGGCCAGCATCGAGCCCGGCACCGAAGCCTGGGAGCGCGCCCACCGCGCCGCCTGGCCCATCCTCTTCGGCGGCGGCGTCCTGGGCACCGCCCACGGCATCGCCCTGGCCGCCACCACCCTCATGGACGCGCGCATCTCCGTGCCCATCGTCTTCGTCGTCTCTGGGCTCATCGTCGAGGCCGGCCTCTGGCTGGTCGCTCGCGGCGCCGGAACGGCGTCGCTGAGGTAACGCTTCGCGGGGCGCCGCCGCCCCGCCCGCCCCGCGCGGATACGACAAACGGGCCCCGGCCTCGTGCATCACCTCACGAGGACGGGGCCCGCCGCACAGTGTCGGAACCTCAGGCCTTGGGGCGCTCGCGGCGATCGAGCATGTACAGGGCCAGCTTCGAGGGCTCGAGCGCGCGCACGGCGTGCGGCAGGCGCGTACCGAAGTGGATGACGTCGCCGGGCTTCAGGACGACGGTGCGGCCGTCGGCCTCGATCTCGAGGGCACCCTCGAGGGTGTGCAGGATGACGGGCATCGCGGCGGTGTGCTCGCTGAGGATCTCGTCCTTGTCGAAGCTGAAGAGGACCAGGCGCACGCCCTCAGCGTGCATGACGGTGCGCGAGACCGTGGCTTCCTCGTTGATTTGGATCATCGAGGCGATGTCCTGCAGGTCCGTCATGATGGGCGTGGGGACCTCGGTGTTCGATTCGGGCGACAGGCTCATTGGCTCTCCTTGGGTTTGCGCGCGACGATGGCGACGCCGCACAGGTGTCGATCGTATTTCTTAAACGTGCGCGCCATCGTCGTGACGCGTTCACGCAGGTGTTTGTCTCGCGCGACGTTGCGCATGATGCGCAGTGCGCCGCGCACGCCCTCGTCGGCGATCATGCGGCCGGGCTTGAGGAGGGCCATAGGGGCCGTGCGGGTCTCTTCGACGACGAGGCCGACCTCCTCGAGCGCGCGCCGCCAGTCGGCGACGGTGAGGGGGCGGGCGTTGACGTTGATGGCGCGGGCGAGCGCGCGGCGAATCTCGGTGGCAGGCTCTTCCGCGATCGCATCGGGGCGCATTGCCAGCTCGTGGATGACGTAGCGGCCGCCGGGGCGCAGGATGCGCGCGGCCTCGCCCATGATGGCGCGCTTGGCTTTCTCGCCCTGCATGGAGAGCATGGCTTCGCCGACGACGACGTCCGCGCTCTCGTCCGGCAGGCCGGTCTCGGCGGCATCAGTATTCACGCAGCGCCCCACGCCCGAGGCGATGGCATCCACGCGCGCGGAGGCGTTCGGATCGCGCTCCACGCCGACGTAGGAGGCGGGGCCTACCTCAATAATCGCCGAGGCCGTGACACCCAGGCCGGGCGCGAACTCGACGACGTCCGAGCCGGGCAACACGGCGCGCTTGAGCGCCCACGTACTGAGTGCGAGGCCGCCGGGGCGCAGCACCGTCTTTCCGGCGCGCGCGAGCACCCAGTGGCCGGGCGCCTTTTCGACGGGCCGGTCGGCGAAGGGTAGGGTCTCCGCCAGCGATTCATTGTGAGTTGCCATATACGCAAGTATAGCGTTATCTATTTCTTCACGCAGGGCTTTACCCGCACAAAATGCGCCGACGGAGTCCCCGATTCGCTTCTACAGGCCGATAATCTCGGCGAAAGCTCCCTTAATTGCATCGAGGCGCTCGTGTGCCTGGTCCCAGGGCAACGGCTCGCCCTCCGTCACCGGCAGGATCACCTCGAGGTAGCACTTGAGCTTGGGCTCTGTGCCCGAGGGGCGCGCGATGACACGGTCCCCCGCCTCGGTGAGCACGAGGACGCCGTCCGTGGGCGGCAGGCCACGGTACCCCTGCGACAGGTCCGAGACCTCGACGACGGGAGAACCAGCCAGGACACTCGGCGGCTGGGCGCGCAGGCGTGCCATGCCGCTGGCGATCTGCTCGATCTCCTCGACGCGGAAGGTCAGCGGTGAGCTCACGTGCAGCCCGTGCAGCCGTGCCAGGCGCTCCAGCTCGTCCCACACGCTGCGCCCCTGCGCCTTGAGGGCGGCCACCAGGGAGGCTGCGACGACCGACGTCGCGATGCCGTCCTTGTCGCGCACGTGGGCCGGGTCGGGGCAAAAACCGATGGCCTCCTCGTAGCCGAAGCCGAGGCCCGGGGCACGGGCGATCCACTTAAAGCCCGTAAGCGTCGTGTGATGCTCCAGGCCATGCACGTGAGCGATGCGCGAGAGCAGGCGCGAGGACACGATCGAATTCGCGAGCGAGCCCGTCAGACCGCGCGCAGCCAGGAACTCGCCCAGCAGCGAGCCGGTCTTGTCACCGCTCAGCGGACTCCATCCCGTCTCCGAGGAGGGGTCGGGCACCGCGAGCGCGCAGCGGTCCGCGTCGGGGTCGACCGCGATGATGAGGTCGGCCCCCTGCTCGCGCGCCTGCTCGATCGCCATGTCGAGGGCGCCGGCCTCTTCGGGGTTGGGGAAGGGCACGGTCGGGAAGTCCGGATCGGGCTGGGCCTGTGCCTCCACAAGGGAGACGTTGGAGAAACCAGCCTCAGCCAGGACACGCGAGGTGATCGCGGCGCCCACGCCGTGCATGGCGGTCAGGACGATGCGCAGATCCTCACGCGCAGAGGCCTCGCCCGAGGCCAGGGCGGATGCGCAGGCCACGTACTCCTCGCGAGGATCCACGGCCTCGACGAGATCGTCGTTCATCGGGACCTCGTCCGCGGGCGGCGCGGCCTCGATGGCGGCCGCGATCTCCGCGTCGAAGGGCGGGACGATCTGGACGCCGCGCCCGTCGCCCTGCGCGACGGTGCCGCCCAGGTAGACCTTGTAGCCGTTGTCCGGGGCAGGATTGTGGGAGGCGGTCACCATGACGCCCGCGTCTGCGTCGAAGTGCAGCATCGAGAAGGCGGTGAGCGGGGTCGGGTTGGCCTGCGGCAGGGCGAGAACGCGCACTCCGGCGGCCGAGGCGACGCGGCATGCGGCGGCGGCGAACTCGGAGGACCCGTAGCGGGCATCGCAGCCGACGACCAGCGTGGGCGTGCCCGTCGCGTGGCGCTTGACGACCTCGCACAGGCCGGCAGTCGCGCGGATAACGACCGCGAGGTTCATGCGTGACTCGCCCGGACCCACGACGCCTCGCAGGCCGGCGGTGCCGAACTGGAGGGGGCCGTTCATGGCCGCACCCACGCGAGCCGCAGCCTCCTCGTCGCCGCGCTCCGCCGCCTCGATGTCGGCGCTCAGGGCCGAGGCCGTGGCGGGGTCCGGGTCGTGGCTCGCCCACTGGCAGGCGCGCTCGAGCAGCTCCATCGTCTCAGTCCTCCAGTCCTGCCAGGATGGCATTCGTTGCGGACACTCCCAGGCGAGAGGCTCCGGCCTCGATCATGGCCAGGGCGGTCTGCGCGTCTCGAATGCCGCCCGAGGCCTTGACCCCCAGGGCATCGCCGACCGTGGCGCGCATGAGCGCGACCGCGTGGGTCGAGGCGCCGCCCGCGGGGTGGAATCCGGTGGAGGTCTTGACGAAGTCCGCGCCCGCCGCCATCGAGGCCGTGCAGGCGGCGACGATCTCGTCGTCCGTCAGCGCGGCGGACTCGATGATGACTTTGAGGATACGCGGGGGAGGGACGACGCGGCGCACGGCCGCGATCTCCTCCTCGAGCTCGTGGAGGCGCGCGTCCTTCACCAGCTCGATGTTGATGACCATGTCGATCTCGTCCGCGCCGTCGGCGACGGCCTGGGCGGCCTCGAAGGCCTTGACCTGGGGCTTGACCGCGCCCGAGGGGAAGCCGACCACGCAGGCGACCTTCAATCCCTCGGGAACGTCCAGGGGCAGCATCGAGGGGGACACGCACACCGAGAAGGTGCCGGCCGCGGCGCCCTCCTCGACGATGCGGGCAACGTCCGCCTGGGTGGCCTCGGGCTTGAGGATCGTGTGGTCGATCATCGCGGCCACGTCACGCTTGTTCATGGAACTACTTTCTTGTCGCATCACAGCTGGGCCAGGGGCAGGGCCAGCTCCATCATGGTGGTAAAGGACGTCTGACGCGCCTGGGCGTCGGTGGCCTCGCCCGTCACCAGGGAGTCCGAGACGGTGAAGATACCCACGGCCTCGACGCCCGCATGGGCGGCGGTCGCGTACAGGCCCGCGGACTCCATCTCGACCGCGAGCACGCCCATGCGCTGCCAGGCCTCGTTGAAGGTCGGGTTCGCGTTGTAGAACGTGTCGGAGGAGAGGATGTTGCCCACGTGGATCGGCACATCGGCCTCACGGGCGCGGCGCACGACGTCGTCGATGAGGCGGAAGGAGCCGATCGGGGCGTAGGAGCCGGGGATCTGGTACTGATCGAGGAACGCCGAGTTCGAGCACGCGGCCTGGGCGACCACGACGTCGTACAGGTTGACGCCGGGCTGCAGGGCGCCGCACGTGCCCACTCGCACGAGGCGCGTGCAGCCGAACTCGTGGATCAGCTCGTGGGCGTACAGCGAAATCGAGGGGATGCCCATGCCCGACCCCATGACGGACACCGGGGTGCCGCGATACGTGCCGGTGTAGCCCAGCATGTTGCGCACCGCGTTGAACTGCTGCGCGTCCTCCAGGTAGGTCTCGGCGATGAACTTCGCGCGCAGCGGGTCTCCGGGCAGGAGGATCGTCGGCGCGATGGGGGCGGTGGGGTTGATGTGCGGTGTCGAGCGCATGTGTCCTCCTGTGGTGTCGAGGAGCCGGGGGCTCCGTCGAGGCTTCTTTACCCTTGTCGCAAGGCTATGCCGTGCAATTGAAATGTGTCAACGAGTGGTTTGACAAATGTTCTCATCCGTCTGGGGTGCGATCATGCACCCCGTGCGGGGTTGCCCCACGCGGCCGTTCCAGCAGCGCGAGGGCCAGGTCCTGGTCGACCACCAGGTGCGTGGCCAACCCCATGTGCAGCGCCGTGTCCAGCGCCTCCGCTTTCACACGCCCGCCAGCAACGAGCACCCTCACGGGGCGAGAGCGCAGCTCGTCGAGCGTGATGCCAACCGTCCTGCGGTCAACCGACGCTAGGGCGACGCCGCCCTCGCGCGTGAAAAATCGCGAGCATGCGTCCCCGACTGCGTCGCGCAGGAGCGCCTCCACCTCGTTGTCCTCGAGCTGGCCGAGGTTGAGCGAGAGGGCCTCGCGCCCCAGGGAACCAACGGTAAACACCGCCACGTCCACGCCGCGCCCCTCCTCCAGGATCCGCTCGATCGACCGGTCGCGGCGCACTATCGAGAGCATCGCGGTGTCCTGGAAAATGACGGGAAGCGGCAGGTACCGCGGCTCCGCACCGAAGGCCTCGCAGAAGGACCGCATGATCTCGAAATCGTGCGTCGCACGCTCGGAGAAGGACGCCCCGCCCTTGAGTTGAACGACGCGCACACCCACGCGAGGGGCGCGGGTCAGGTGGGCCGCGAGCGCACTCATCGTGCGCCCCCAAGAAATCCCCACGCTCATGCCGTCGCGCACGAGCTGTGTGACAACATCGGCGCCGACGCGGCCGACCTGCTCGATGGCCTCGTCCTCAGTCGCGCCCGTGCCGTGGGCAACGCGAGCGCAGGCCAGTCCAAAGTGCTGCTCCAGCCGCAGGGCGATCTCCGAAGCGTCCTCGCGCGGATCGTGGATCTCGATGGTCACGAAGCCGCGCTCGCGGCCGTGCGCGAGGAGTTTGGCGACCGTGGGGCGCGACAGACCCATGCGGGTGGCGACCTCGGCCTGGCTGAGACCCTGCTGGTAGTAGAGCTTGACCGCCTCGATCGACTGTTCGTCGCGCCGTTCCACGATTCCTCCTCCCTGTGTGCTCGCGCCGCTCCGCCGTTAGGACACCGTCTCCAGGACGACGCTGCGCAGCTCGGGGGTGACCCCGTCGGCGATCTCGATGGCGCCGGAGAGGGACTCCAGGGCGCGCTCGATGCGCCACTCGTCGTCGGTGTGGAGCGTGAGCAGGGGCTGGCCCGCCGCAACGCGCTCGCCCGGCTTGGCGTGGATCTCGATGCCGGCGCCCGCCTGCACGGGATCCTCCTTGACGGCTCGGCCAGCGCCCAGCCTCCACGAGGCCACGCCCACGGACAGGGCGTCCATGCCCACGACTGTTCCCCCAGCCTCGGCGAGGACCTGGTGGGTGTGCGCGGCGCGGGGCAGCGGCGCGTCCGGATCGCCGCCCTGCTCGCGGATCATCGCGCGCCAGCGGTCCATCGCGCGCCCATCCGCCAGCGCGGCCTCCACGTCGGCGTCGCGCACCCCGGCGAGGTCGAGCATGTTGCGCGCGAGCTCGCACGTCAGCTCAACAACGTCGGAGGGACCACCACCGGCGAGGACCTCGACGGATTCCTCCACCTCGAGGGCGTTGCCGATCTTGCGACCCAGCGGCACAGACATGTCGGTGAGGAGGGCGCGCGTGGCGACCCCCGCGTCGCGTCCGAGGTCGACCATCGTGCGGGCGAGCTCGCGCGCGGCGTCCAGGTCCTTCATGAAGGCACCCGACCCAACCTTGACGTCCAGGACGAGGGCTCCCGTGCCCTCGGCGATCTTCTTACTCATGATGGAGCTAGCGATCAGCGCGATCGACTCGACGGTCGAGGTGATGTCGCGCAGGGCGTAGAGCTTCTTGTCCGCGGGTGCCAGGCCCGAGCCCGCCGCGCAGATGACGGCGCCGCAGCCGGAGCCCAGCTGAGTCATGATCTCGTCGTTACTCAGCTGCGCGCGCCACCCGGGGATCGCCTCGAGCTTGTCGAGGGTACCGCCCGTGTGCCCCAGGCCTCGGCCCGACAGCTGCGGGACGGCCACACCGAAGCACGCGACCAGCGGGGCCAGGGGCAGCGTGATCTTGTCGCCCACGCCGCCCGTGGAGTGCTTGTCGGCGGTCGGCTTGCCAATGCCCGAGAAGTCCATGCGCGCGCCCGAGCGGATCATCGCGTCCGTCCAGCGGGCGATCTCGCCCCGGTCCATGCCGCGCAGGAAGATCGCCATCGCCAGGGCGGCCATCTGCTCGTCCTTGATGACGCCCTTCGTGTAGGCGTCGATCGTCCAGTCGATCTGGTCGGGGGTCAGTACTCCCCCGTCTCGCTTGACGCGAATGATGTCAACGGCATCAAAGAGAGCCATCGTGTCCTTCTTTCTCTTCCGACGAGGCCGGGGTCGCCTGGGCGAGGCTCGACAGGTCATGGGGTCCGAACGCGCCGGGCAGCACCTCGGTCATGGGCGCGACGCCGTCAGGCATGAGGACCAGGCAGGAGGGCCCGCCGTGCTCGTAGATGAGCTGACGGCAGCGCCCGCACGGGGCCACCGGCTCCTCGTTGCCGTTGACGGCGACGACCGCGACGAGGGTGCCTCCGCCGGAGCGGATGAGGTCGGAGACCATGCCGCACTCGGCGCACAGGGTGACGCCGTATCCGGCGTTTTCGACGTTGCAGCCGCTGACGAGCCAGCCGTCTGCCGTCAAGCCCGCGGCCCCCACGGGGAAGTTCGAGTAGGGGCAGTACGCGTGCTTCATCGCGTCGATGGCCTCAGCCAGCAGGGCATCCCAGTCAATTTCTGTTGGATCCATGCGGGTTCTCACTTCACGTAGGGGATATTTTCAGCGGCCGGTGCACGCGACTTGCCGACAAATCCAGCGACGGCCACAATCGTGACCACGTAGGGGATCATCGAGACGAGGTCGGCGGGGATCGCGGGCTCGATATTGGGCAACATGCGGGCCAAGGCCTGCGCGAAGCCGAACATGACGGCCGCACCCATGGCTCCCAGCGGGTTCCACTTGCCCAGGATCATGGCGGCCAAGGCGATGTAGCCGTTGCCCGCCGAAATGTTGTCCGTGAAAGCCAGGCCGGAACCGATCGTGAAGAACGCGCCACCCAGGCCGGCGAAGGACGACCCCAGGATCGTGTTGAGGGTGCGCGTACGCCCCACGTTGATGCCCACCGTGTCAGCGGCGCGCGGGTGCTCGCCGCAGGCCCTCAGCCGCAGGCCCCACCGGGAGCGGAACAGGAAGAAGGCCAGGGCGATGACGGCCGCGTACATCAAGTACACGAGGATCGACTGGTTGAACAGAACCGGGCCGATGACCGGGATCTCGGCGAGGCCGGGAATCTTGATGTCGGACAGCGAGAACTGGTTGGTGTTCAGGCTCCCGGGAGCATCCTTCATGATCGTCCCGTAGAAGAACGTCGTCAGGCCCAAAGCCAGGACGTTCAGGACGACGCCGACGATGATCTGATCCACCCCGTACTTGACGGAGAAGAGGGCCAGGAGGGATCCCAGGAGGGCACCCGCGAGGGGAGCCGCGACGAGGCCCGCGTAGGGGGTCTGGAAGTACGAGGCCGCCATGACGCCCGCGAAGGCACCGACCAGGAGATCGCCCTCGATCGCGATGTTGACGACGCCCACACGCTCCGAGATAACACCCGAGAGGGAGCCGAAGATCAGCGGCGTCGAGATCGCCACGGTGGACACCAGGGTCGAGGTCAGCGTGACGACGCCCGACGACCCAGAGCCCGCGTAGAACAGGAAGCCCAGGATCGTGGACAGCCCGACGACCGCCATGCCGCCGACGCGTGCCCACTCGGGCTGGGTGATGCGCCGCAGGGTCGCCACGACCGTCCATGCGGTGATGGCGATCGTCAGGGCGGCGAGCACCCACACGATGGGCGCGCCCGCGGTGACGATGTCGGGAATTGAGTAGGACTGCGACTTGTCGTTCAGGCGCAGGGTCATGTCACCTCGCGCAGCGGCCGCGAAGACCACGAGCAGCACGCATGCAGCCGCGTAGATGCCGGGAAGCTTCCAGGAGCGCTTGGCCTCGACCTGAGCGACCATGCCGGACTCACTTGTGCTCATCGGCGTTCCCCTTTCGCGTGTTAGCCGCGAACGCGCGGACATCGGGCAGACGGAACAGCCAGCGCACGAGCGCAGGCGCTGCGATCAGCAGAACGATGACCGACTGCAGGATGAGGATCATGTCGATCGGCACGCCCTTGGCCTGCATCGTGTAACCGCCCGCCTTGAAGGCGCCGAAGAGGAGCCCCGCACCGAAAGTTCCCCACGTCTTATTACGGCCCAGGAGTGCCACCGTGATCGCATCGAAGCCAATCGAACCGGCCACGTCACGCGAGACGTACCCGATGGTCCCCAACGCCTCGTTCGCCCCGGCCAAGCCGAGGAATGCGCCCGAGAGAACCATCGTGATCGCCGTGATGCGCTCGACCGAAATACCGGCCGTGCGGGCGGCTGCCGCGTTCGCGCCGACCGCGCGGATCTGGAATCCCAGCGTGGATCGCTCGATCAGCCACCAGAAGGCGACGAGGGCGACCAGGGCAACCAGGAAACCGACGTGCAGCTTGAAGGGGGCGGGAAGCAGCCGCGCGAACGCCGCACTGTCCGCGACCTTGGGTGTCACCGGCTGATTCGTTCCGGGCACCTGCCATGCCTTCTGCGCGAGCGTGTATCCCAAGCCCAGCGTCGCAATCGCGTTGAGCATGATCGTCACGATCACCTCGTTCGCGCCCGTCTTCGCCTTCAGCACGCCCGCGATGCCGCCGTAGAGGCCGCCCGCAATCACCGCGACGAGGAGGGCCACCAGCGTGTGCACAACCGGCGGCAGGCTCACCGCGAAGCCCACCCACACGGCAGCGAGCGCTCCAACGATGATCTGGCCCTTGCCGCCAATGTTGAACAGGCCGGCACGGAAGCCGAGCGCTAGACCCAGGCCCGAGATGATCAGCGGGATCGAATAGAAGAGAGAGTCCGTCAGCGGCTTGATCATGCGAACGGCGTTCGCCGCGTTCGGGTCCACGATGGAGCCGCGGAACATCGCATAGTAGGCATCCACCACGGATGCCCCCGACAGCGCGATGAGGATCGCTCCAATCGCGAAGGCGATGAGGACCGCCAGCACCGACACGAACCACTGGGAGCCAAAGACCCGGGTCGCGATGCCCGGCCCGCTACTCGTCCGTGCACTCATTGCTCCTCCTTTCGAGGTGCCCCGGCGTCCCCAGCGGATCCCGAGGAAGCCTCCACGGCCTCGTCCAGGGGGACGCCGGCCATCATGAGGCCGAGGACGTCACGGCCCGTGTCCGCCGGGACGATGCCAACGATGCGGCCGCGGTACATGACGGCGATACGGTCTGCGAGCGAAACCACCTCGTCGAGCTCCGAGGAGATGAGCAGGACCGCGCAGCCCTGGTCCCGCACGTCCACAATCCTGCGGTGAATGAACTCAATCGAACCGACGTCGACACCGCGCGTCGGCTGATTGGCGACCAGTAGCGTCAGGTCACGCGACATCTCGCGGGCGACGACGACCTTCTGTTGGTTGCCGCCCGACAGGGAGGAGACCGGGTCCTCGATCGACGTCAGGCGAATGTCGTATTCCTTTTCCTTGTCGCGGGCATTGCGCGCAATCGCGCCGCGCTTGAGGGAGCCCGCGGCCGAGAAAGACGAAGAGCGGAACTGGTCGAGCACCAGGTTGTCCGCGATCGAAAACGAGGCGATGATGCCATCCGTCGACCGGTCCTCGGGGATAAATCCGACGCCCGCATCCAGGGACTCGCGAGGCTTCGCGCGGGTAATGTCCGTGTCCTCGAGTCGGATGACCCCGCTGTCGGGCGTCTGCAGGCCCAGGATCACCTCGGCGAGCTCCGTCTGCCCGTTGCCCTGCACGCCTGCGACCGCGAGGATCTCGCCGCGGGGAACGTCGAAAGACACGTGATCAAGCAGCGGGACGCCGCCCGCACCCAGCAGCGACACATCCTCGAAGGACAGGCCGCCGCCAGCGGGACGCGCGGGATCCTTCTCGACGCGCATCAGCACCTCGCGCCCGACCATCTGCGTGGCCAGCGAGGCCTCGGAATCACTCGGGGACGCATGCCCCACGACCCGACCACGGCGAATGACCGTGATCTCGTCGGCCACCGCGCGCACCTCGCGCAGCTTGTGGGTGATAAACACGATCGAGGTCCCGGCGTCGGCGAGCTGACGCATGATCGTCATCAGCTCATCCGTTTCCTGCGGGGTGAGCACCGCAGTCGGCTCATCGAGAATGAGGACCTTCGCCTGACGCGACAGCGCTTTGACGATCTCCACGCGCTGCTGGGCGCCCACCGGCAGGTCTTCGATGAGGGCGTCGGGGTCCAGGTCGAAGCCGAAACGCGCCGAGACCTCGCGCACCGTCTGGCGGGCGCGCTCGCGGCTGATGATTCCGGCCGGGCCCGTCGGCTCGAAGCCCAGGGCGATCGACTCGGCGACCGTGAAGACGGGGATGAGCATGAAGTGCTGGTGCACCATGCCGATGCCCGCCGCGACCGCGTCGCCCGGGCCCTTGAACGTCACGGGCTCGCCGTCGATGAGGATCTGTCCCTCGTCGGGGGCGTGCATCCCATACAGGACGTTCATGAGCGTGGACTTACCCGCTCCGTTCTCTCCCAGCAGGGCATGAATATGCCCTTCCTCGATCGTTAAATCAATCGAGTCGTTGGCGATGAGGGGACCAAACCTCTTCGTGATCCCCCGCAACTCTAATTTCATACCTTCGACCTTCCCCAGCAGGTGGGCTCACCCCGCCCCGATGCCCGTGTGGGGCTGGCAGCGTCACCGCCACCAGCCCCACACGCATCGCATCACTTCGGGGCGTTCTGCGATTCGATGACGAGCTTGCCGGACTTGATGTCGTCCGTCAGCTTGGTCAGGTCCGCCTTGAGCTCGGCGGACACCTTGTCGTCGAAATCGTGGAACGGAGCAATCGAGACACCGCCGTTGGCCAGCGTGCCCACGTACGGGGTCGGGCTGAACTTGCCGTTCACCGAGTCCTGGATTGCCTGCTCGACAGAGGCGCCGATCTCCTTCATGACCGAGGTCAGCACGATCGAGGAGTAGTCGGGGTTGGCCTCGTACCAGTCGGAGTCAACGCCGATGATCCAAGTGTTGCCATCCGCCTTGGCCGCCGCGGCAGCGCCCAGGCCGACCGGGCCCGCGACGGGCATGATGATGTCCGCGCCCTGCGAGATGAACTGCTGGGCCTGCTCCTTGCCGAGCGTCTGATCGTCGAAGGACTGCGTGAAGGAGCCGTTCTGCGAAGCCTTGTCCCAACCGAGCAGCTGCACGTTCGTGCCCTTGGCCTTGTTGTAGGCCGCGACGCCGTCAGCGAAGCCATCCATGAACACCGTCACCGAGGGGATCTGGATACCGCCGAAGGTCGCAACCTTGCCGGTCTTGGTCATGCCCGCGGCCACGTAGCCGGCCAGGTAGGCGGCCTCAGCGGTGTTGAACAGCAGCGGACGCGCATTGTCCAGCGTCACCGTGTTGTTGTTACCGTCGTTGAAGCTGGAGTCGATGAGGGCGTAGTGCACGTCCTTGTTCTCGTCGGCGGAGGTGTGGACGGCCTTCTCCAGGTTGAAGCCCACGCCAATGATCAGGTTGCAGCCGTCGGAGACCATGGACTCCACGTTCGGGTTGAAGTCCGCATCCGAGTTGGACTCGGCCGTGTTGATCTGGATTCCGAGGCTGGACTGGGAGGCCTTGAGGCCGTCGTAGGCGGACTCGTTGAAGGACTTGTCGTCCCAGCCGCCGGCGTCAGAGACCGCGCAGGCCTTGAACGAGGTGGCATCCTTCGCCCCGCCGGACTGGCTGGTGGCGGTTCCTCCGCCGCCGCCACAGCCGGCCAAGGCGAGCGTTGCAACCCCCGCCGCGGCGAGGAGCTTCGTGAGGTGCTTCATGAGTGTTTTCCTCCGTTGATGTGAATTCTTCCTTGAACCGGTGGCGGCGCGGGCCGCGGATCATGTCCACGCAGCCGCTGCGCGAACATTTGTCATGATCGACTTTTACGTCTGATCCGAGTCTCCCGCGCCACCCCTCCCCTGTCAAGGTCTACTTGTTTTCGCTTTGGTAACGATTGAAGCGGCGCTGGGAGAACACCCCGGCAACGCCAATCGCTCCGACAAACATCGCCCCGACCAGGCCACCGAAGTCCGCGCCAGTACGAGCCAGGGAACCCTTGGGCGCCTTCGTGTTCTTACGGGGAGTCTGAGCTGCCGCCTGGTTGCCGGATTGTGTGTCACCCGCCGCGTCGGCCGACGGACTCGGGTCGGGCGCCGCCGTGCCCGCGCAGGTCACGGGGATCGTCAGGCCATCCCCGGCCTCGACGACCGTCGCGAAGTCAGTGGCGACCGTGACGGGGACGTTCACGACCTCGCCGGTCGCCTTGCCCTCGCAGGCACCGACGACCGTCACGTCCACGCTCGCCTGTCCCGCGCCATCCGTCGTAATCACCGAGGCAGCGTCGGAGGCGTGCGCGTCCACGAGAGAGTTGTCAACCTCGGCCACGGCCTGCGCTCCCCCGGCGCTCACGCGCACCTTCGAGGTGATGGAGGGACCTTCGGAGAAGGACAGGCCGCGCAGCGGGATCGTCACCGTCGAGCCGTCAGCAACGGGATCCGTGGGTAGGGTCAGGCCGATGGAGGACTTGGCCTCACGCGGCGTCAGGCCACCCGCAGCCTGGATCGAGCGGGCCGCCGCACCCGAGTGCGCACCCAGGTAGGCGTTGAAGGAGTCGCGGTCCAGGTTTCCGTTCGTCGTGGCCGCTCCCCCACGGGTCAGGGCCTCGAAGGAGTCGCCGCCGGCCAGCAGGAAGGTCACGGATCCGACCGTGTACGTCGCGTCGGCCTTCAGCGGCTCACCATTGATCGTCACCGACGTGATGCGCTCCCCGTAGGGCCTCGCCGGATCGTAGGTGTAACGCACGTTCGAGGAGAGGCCGAGCTTGAGCATGGGCCGAGAGTTCTGCGAGTTCAGGTCCGTCTTCCACTGCTGCTCGAGCGCGTCCTTGACGTCCGATCCCTTCAGGGTCACGTACCCCAGCTCGTTGGAGAAGGGCTCGACCTCGTAGGTCTGCGCGTAGGTGATCGTCCCATCCTCGTTCGGCACCAGGTCGGCGCGCAGGCCGCCCGCGTTAATCATGCCGATGTCGACGCTCTTTCCGTCCGGGGTGAGGATAGTTTCGCGCAGCGAGTCAGCCACCAGGTCCCCCAGTGAGGATTCGATGCCTCGGTTCGACCCGGGGTCCGTCGCCCCCTCGGGCGTCGTGAAGACGCCGCGCCTGAAGGGCTCCGTGTACCCGGTGGCGACGACGCGCTTGCCAGCTTCCTTCGAGTCAGCCTCGGCCTTATCGACAATCGCCTGGGTATCGGGATCCGCGCCGCACTGGGCGACCTCGGCGGCCGGGATGAGAATCGAGTCGGCGCTGGTCACCTGACGCGTGGCCGGGTCGATCGTCAGGCGGATGAGGCCCAGGTTGTCCGTGTAGGAGCCCGAGGCGATGCCCGCCAGGCGCGGGTTCGCGGAGTTGAAGGCCTCGACCGAGTTGACGTGGTCGAACTCGTAGGGCACGTGCGTGTCCCCACCCATGAGGCCGTCGACGTCCTTACCGACCTTCGTGTAGTTGTTCTTCACGTCGTCGTCCAGCATGGCAATAACGACGTCCGCCTTGCCACTACTCTTAAGCTCCGCGGCTAGGGAGTTGATGCGCGCAATCGGGTCCGTGAAGGTCAGGCCCGCCGTAGTTCCGGGGCTCAGCTTGTAGGGCACGTCCTGAGCAATTGCGCCGATAAAGGCGACCTTCATGCCCGAGGGCGACGTCCACACCTTGTAGTCCCCCAGGTAGGGGGTGCCGTCCCCGTAGGTACCCATGCCCTCGATGTTGGCCCCCAGGTACGGGAAGGTCGCCCGCACAAACTCGCTCGGGTTGGATCCGTCGACGCGCTGCTTGAAGACGGCCTGCCCCATGTCCAGCTCGTGGTTGCCGATCGTGGAGGCCAGCGGATCCATCGTGTTGAGTGCCGCGATGGTCGGGTTGTCCTTGAGCGCCCCAGAAATGTAGGGGGACGCGCCGATGTTGTCTCCCAGCAGGGTGAACGAGGAGTTGGGGTTCGTCGCGCGCGCCTTCTTCAGGTAGCAGTTCATCGCGGGCAACCCGGCCTCGCGCACGACGCCCTTCTTGGCGACCTGCTGGATGTGTCCGTGCACGTCCGTGAGGGTGTAGAGGTCCAGGGTGATGGGCGTGGCCTCGTTCCGTGAGGCTTCATCCTGCGGTGCCGCGAGCGCTGTGGCTGGCAGGGACGCCAGGGAGAGTGCGGCCGCCGAGGCGAGCGCGAGTCGAGTCCATGGTCTGCGCATGGGTGTGTTCCTTTCATCGGGGCGGCACCGAAGCCGCGTCCTGCGTGGTGAGTGTGGAGTTCGTGGTATCAGCCGCGGCGGCGAAGGCGGCGTGAGACGAGGATGAGCCCACCGCCGAGGGCGGCGAGGAGAATGCCGATGCCAATTGCCGGGCCGGCGTCCGCACCGGTGCGCGCCAGGCCGCTGACCGTGGCAGCGCGTGCGGGCGCCTTACGGGACGAGGCCGTGGCCGCCCTCGAGGGAACCGGCGCGGCTGACGCGGACGGAGCCGCTGAGGGTTCAGCGCTCGGCGATGGGGCCGCGCTGGGGGCGGCGGACGGCGTCGGGGCCGGGGCGTCCCCACCGAGCAGGGTGAGCCCGATGAGCTCGGGGTTGTGGTCCGAGGATCGGTAGGGGTTGTCGGCCTCGATCGCCAAGTGGGCGTTCATGCCGGCCCTCGAGTATTCGAAGGCGATGGACTCCTGGGCGTTGACGGCCCAGCTGGTCACCCCCGCGAGGAGCGCCTTCGCGGCCGCGTTGGCGAAGACGTGGTCGAGGGAGCCGGAGCGTCCCGCGTAGACGTAGGAGGCCTCGCCCGCACCGGAGACGCGCTCCCAGCCCGCGGCCTCGAGGGCCTTGATCGGGTCCTCCTGCGAGTAGGAGTTAAAGTCACCAACGAGCAGGGTCGGCTTGTCCGCGAATCGGGCGGCGAAGGAGGCCAGGGCGGAGGCCTGTGCGACGCGGATCGCGTTCGCGTTGCCCTGACCGTCCCCGCTGTCAACGTTGCCGGTGGGCGCGCCCTCGGGCACGGATCCCTTCGACTTGAAGTGATTGGCGATGACGACGAAGGAGGCGGGCGCAGCCCTCTCTCCGGTGACCCGCACGAACTCTTGGGCGAGGGGCTGGCGCGCCAGGCCCGTAAACGCCGGGTCGTCGTGGATCAGCGAGGGGCCGACCGGGGCGACGGTCGCAGGCTTGTAGATGAAGGCGACGCGGATAACATCCTCGGCCTCGGGCACGGCCACGGGCGATGGCACGTACGCCCACGTTCCGGTGCCTGCGTCCTTGTTGAGGGCCTCGACGAGGCGCGCGAGGGACGCATCGCGGTCTGTCCCAACCCCCACGGCGACGGGGTTTTCGATCTCCTCGAGGGCGACCACGTCGGCCCCCAGAGCGTTGATAGCGGAGACGATCTTGGCCTCCTGGTTGGCGAAGGCCTCGCGCGAGAATGCGCCACGCACCTTGCACTTCTTGGCCGTCACGAAGGCGCCCGTGCGGTCCGGGTAGCCCGCGCATCCGACCTCGTCGACGCCCAGGTCGGAAAAGTAGTTGAGGACGTTGAACGTCGCCACGCGGGTGTCGCCACCGACCGTGGGGGCGCTCGGGCGCTCCCCGGTGATGGTCACGGGAGAGCGGTCGGGGTGCCCGGCGACCATGGAGGTCGGCTGGAATACGAAGGACCCGTGCCGGGGCTCGAGGACCACGGGCTTGGTGAAGGCCACGTGGTAGCCGACGCGGGCGGGTGAGCCGTTCGCCAGGTAGGCATAGGCGACCTCGGTGGCAGTCCCCTTCTGCAGGTTCGTGTTGGTGCCATCGTCGAGCGCGATCGCGCGGGCCGCGTTGGCGGCCTCGTAGTCGCGGGCGGCCTGCCCGGGAGCCACCACGTCCGTGGCCGAGCGCAGCGGGCTCTCACCCGGGGTGAGGGTCAGGGTGCCGTACTGGTTCGCCTGGTAGTTGTCGGTGATGGTCCACGTGCCCTGGGGCGCGAGGAGCATAGACTCGAGGGCCTCGGCCTCGTCCAGGGTGGGGACGCGGGGCGCCGGGATGGGCGTCGGCGCCTGGCATCCCTCGACCACGCTGACGGAGGTCGCGGCCAGCTGGGTGAGGCTCTGGGGGTTACCCTTCGCGCTCGTCGCTGGGAACTCTCCCACCGTGCCGGTCACGCGCACGCAGGTACCCGGGGCCGGGGTCCCACCTTTCGTGCCCGCGTAAACGAAGAGGCCGTCGGAGCGTGTGCGCCCCGGCTCCCACGCGCCGCCCGATCCGGGGGTCTGGATCGTGTAGCCATCCAGCGTCGCGCCCAGCCCGGATTCGGCGGCCGGGTAGGCGGCCGTCACGACGCCGAGAGTCGTCACGGTGGCCCCCACCATCGCGGAATCGTCCCCCTCGCCCACGGCCTGGATGTCGGGGATCGGCGTATCGACGAGGCCGGGGCTGGCCTCGCCCGATTGGCCCACATCAGCCGCCCAAGCGGCAGGCACAAGCCCCATCGCAGACAGCGCGAGCGCGCCGAGTACAGCTAGTGATCGTGTCCCGCACTTCATCGGGATGTCCTCTCAACCTCACCTCACCGTGAGGGGCCGGCGAGCCCCGTGCCGCAGGCGTCTTTACCAACGGCAACACGCGTTATGACAAGTGTAACCTCACGCACAAACGTGCGGAAGCTATTGAGAATATTCCCGAAAATACAAGGTGCAAGCGGGCGGGCGTGCACCCGCGAGCGCGCGGGCACCCCGGCCTCGTCAAACTCAACCCAACCCCGCTGCGTTCCCCAGCCTCGTCAAACTGGGTAAGCGAAGCTCAGGACGCCGAGTACGGGGAGACGACCACCTGGGCGCGCTGCAGGTCCTTGACCTCCGAGTATCCCGTCGAGGCCATGGTTCGCTTGAGGGCACCCACGAAGTTCAAGGAGCCGTCCGCGCGCGTCGAGGGGCCGTAGAGGATCTGCTCGAGCGTGCCCGTCGTGCCAACGTGGACGCGCTGGCCGCGCGGCATGTCCGGGTGGGTCGCCTCCGACCCCCAGTGCCAGCCGCGCCCCGGAGCCTCCTCCGCACGGGCGATGGCGGCGCCAAGCATGACGGCGTCCGCGCCGCACGCGATCGCGCGCGACAGGTCTCCGCTGCGACCGATGCCGCCGTCGGCGATGACATGCACGTAGCGGCCGCCGGACTCGTCCATGTAGTCGCGCCGGGCCGCGGCCACGTCCGCAATCGCCGTCGCCATGGGCGCGTGCACGCCCAGGGACTGGCGCGTCGAGTGGGCCGCTCCCCCGCCAAAGCCGACGAGGACACCCGCCGCACCCGTGCGCATCAGGTGCAGGGCCGCCGTGTCCGTGCAGACGCCGCCCACGATGACGGGGACGTCCAGCTCGTAGATGAAGCGCTTAAGGTTGAGGGGCTCGCGGCGCGAGGACACGTGCTCAGCGGACACCGTCGAGCCGCGAATAATGAACAGATCGACGCCCGCGTCAACGACCGCGCGCCAGTACTTCTGCACGCGCTGGGGCGAGAGCTTGCCGGCGACGACCACGCCGGCCTCGCGCAGCTGCTTGAGGCGCGCTGTGATCAGCGAGGGCTTGATCGGCTCGGAGTAGACGCGCTGGAGGGTCGCGATCGACTCCTCCTCGCCCAGGTGAGCGATGTGGTCGAGGATCGGCGTGGGGTCCTCGTAGCGGGTCCACAGGCCGTCCAGGTCAAGCACGCCGATGCCGCCGAGGCGGCCGAAAGCGATCGCGGTCTCCGGGCTCATCACCGAGTCCATCGGGGCCGCCATCAAGGGGATATCGACGTGGTAGGCGTCGATCTGCCAGCCGACGTTGACATCCTCGGGGTCACGGGTGCGCCGCGAGGGCACGAGGGCGATATCGTCCAGCGTGTAGGCGCGGCGTCCGCGCTTGCCACGACCGATTTCCACTTCGTCGCTCATGACCCAATTCTACTGCCTACTTCCCGCTTCTACCGCCTCCGGGACGCAGATGTGCCCACCCTCTGCCACACTGGAGTCACCGGCAAGGCTAGGAGCAATCATGAGCTGGATCGATGACCCGTGGATGGGTTTTGACACCGAGACGACGGGCGTGCGCGCACTCAAGGATCGCCTCGTCACCGCCGCGCTGGTGCTGCGCATCGACGGCGCGTCCTACCGCAGCGGTGTCAGCTCCCCCGACCAGGTGGCCACCTGGCTGACCGACCCGGGCGTCGAAATCCCCGAGCAGGCCACGGCCGTCCACGGCATCACGACCGAGCAGGCGCGCCGCGACGGACGCCCCATCGAGGAGGTCCTCCACGAGCTGGCCGGCTCCATCGTCGAGCACTGGCTGCGCGGCTACCCGGTCGTCGCCTTCAACGCGACCTACGACATCACGCTGGTCAACCAGGAGCTGCGCCGCCACCGCCTGGGGTCTTTCGAGGAGCGCCTGGAGGGCGCGCCGATGCTGGTCGTCGACCCGTTGGTGCTGGATCGTAAGCTCGACCGCTTCCGCAAGGGCAAGAAGACGCTGACGGAGATGGCGCCGGTCTACGGGGCGGTCGCTTCCCCCGACGCTCATACGGCCGAGGTGGACGTGGCCATGACGCTCGACGTGCTCGCCGGCATGGTGGACAAGTACCCGCAGCTGGCGTCCATGAGCGCCCTGGAGCTCATGGACTACCAGCTCCAGGCTCACCAGGATTGGGCTGAGGACTTCGAGAAGTACCTGCGCAAGCAGGGCAAGGACGCGAACATCGATCGCGAATGGCCGCAGATCACGCCGCGAGGCCGCGGCGACGACCAGGAGTAAGAACGCTTCGGGCGGGGGCCGACGGCCGTTTTCGTTGCGCCTGAGATGTCCTCCGCGCACAGCGGGCCCGAATGAGCTGTGTGGAGAGGCCTGTATGAGGCAGTGGCGGGGTTCCGGTAGATTCCTGGGGCGCCGGCGGGGCCGCGGCCTGGCCGGGCTTCGAGCCGACAACGCAGCCACCCAATCAGGACAAGTACCACTGGGCAATTTCGCGACTGAATCCTACAGGTCATGCACCAGTTAGGGAGCATTACACCAGTTAGGGAGCATTGCACCACCTCCGAAGTAGTGTAATACCTACCTAAGTGGTGTCACACCACTTAGCAACAAGCCTAAATGCGGCACGGTCAGGGGGAAAGGGAGCCGAGGCCCCACGGATACCTTCACACACGCGGATAGGTAACGAACATCCGGATAGGTAAGCAACATCCGGATAGGTAACGAACATCCGGATAGGTAAGCAACATCCGGATAGCTTAATAACCTATCCAGATACGCATAACCTATCCGGATGCGCACAACCTATCCGGATAGCACTGAGACAGGCAGCTAGCAAGGGCCCGGATAAACATCTGCCGCGCCGGGGGCGCGGTAAGGGCAGGACAGACACCAGCCACCACACACCACCCGTGTGGAGGGCGCCGGCGGGGCCGCA
>NZ_ALCB01000104.1:0-45026 GCF_000282935.1 Actinomyces sp. ICM39 | reverse complement strand
GAGTGACTCGTGGNGGAACCGTCACGGCTGAGGCATGAAAAAGCCGGGGCGCGTCAGGCATATCGCCCGACGCGCCCCGGCCTCGTTGTTACGAGACGCTGAGCGCTACTCAGAGGCGCTCAAAGCCAGCGTCCCACGCGGCGCGCATGGGGTTGGCGTCGGCGACCAGCTGATCGAAACGCAGGTCGGCGATGTCGATGACCTCGCCGAGCGCGAAGCGTGCCTCGCGAGCGGGGGAGTGCTCGACGCGGCGCCAGCCCGAGGACAGCAGGTGCTTGCGATCCACCACGTTGTCCACGCAGATGACCAGCGGGCGACCAAACTTCTCATGGTAGGCGGCAGCCAGGGCGCGCAGCTCTTCGGCCTCCTCGGGGGTCACGTCGCCCACCGACAGGGACGAGGTATCCGAGCTGGCCTGCTCGTCGCCCGCGCCGTCGAGGATCAGGGAGACGACGTCCGTGTAGGACGCGATGAGCTCCTCGGCCTCCTCGGGGCTGGCCGCCAGGACTGCGTCCTCGAAGGAGGAACGCAGCTCGGAGACGGAGGCGAAGGGGCGAGACTCCCAGGCGCGCTCGACCGGCCACGTGTGCGAGGAGAACATCGAGGAGAAGGTCGCGACGAACTGGTCGCGATCCATCGCGTTGACGTCGTCCAGGTTGATCTTCTTTCCGTCGACCACGGCCACGTCCGGCGAGGCCTGGCGTCCGATGTGGAAGAACAGGATGTTGAGGATGATCGCCGTCAGCGAGCCGATGGTCACGCCGGAGCCGAAGATGATCTGCAGCCAGGAGGGCATAGCCGAGAGGATGTCCGCTCTTCTGAAGGTGACGAGGAGTGCCAGGCCGATCGACGTGGAGACGATGACGGCGTTGCGGTTGTCGCGCAGATCGACCTTCGCCAGGGTCTGGATGCCGACGACGGCGACGTTGGCGAACATCGCCAGGGAAGCGCCGCCGATGACGGGGGAGGGGATGGCTGCGACGATGGCCGCAGCCTTGGGCAGCAGGCCCAGGATGATCATGAAGACGCCCGCCGCGGTGACGACCCAGCGGGACTTCACGCGGGTGAGGCGCACAAGGCCGACGTTCTGCGCGAAGCAGGTGTAGGGGAAGGAGTTAAGGACGCCGCCCAGCAGGGTGGACAGGCCGTCGGCGCGCAGGGCGTTGGCGATGTCGCGCGGGGCGATGCGCTTGCCCACGACCTCGCCGGTGGCGAAGACGTCGCCCGTGGTCTCCACTGCGGTCACGGCCATGACGATGATCATGGCGATGATGGCGGTGATGGAGAACTGGGGGAGCCCGAAGAAGAAGGGGTGGGTGACGGCCACCCAACTGGCCTTTCCGACGCCTGTGAAATTGGTCTTGCCCATCGCGAAGGCGACGCCCGTCATAATGACGAGGCCGAGGAGGACTGAGAGCGTTCCCATGAAGCCCTTGAAGAGGCGTTGAATGAGGACGATGACGACGATGGTGCCGATGGCGTAGCCGAGTGATTCGAACGTGAGCGCGGCCTTCGTGTCTGCCGGTGCATTGTCAGTCCACCTCAAAATGTCGTCGGCAGAGACGGACAGCAGGGTCGTGCCCATGACCGTCAGGAGCGTGCCCGTGACGACCGGTGGGAAAAAGCGAAGGAACTTCGCGAAGACGGGCGCGACTAGGAAGACGAGGAGGCCGACGGCGATGATGGAGCCGTACATGGTGGCTAGGCCGGTCTTCGGGTCGGCACCGGGTGGCGTAGCCGCCGCACCGATCGCAATGAGGGGGGAGACTGCGGTGAAGGTGACGCCCTGGATGAGGGGGAGCTTCACGCCGATGAAGCGGCCGATGCCGGCCGACTGGATGATGGTGGCGATGCCGCAGGTGAGCAGGTCTGCGTTGATGAGGTGAATGAGAGTTTCATCGTCGAGTCCAAGCTGTTTGACGATGACGAGCGGGACGACCACGGCGCCCGCGTAAAACGCGAGGACGTGCTGAATGCCCAGAATGGTGAGTTTCCCAAAGGGAGGGACTTGATCGACGGGGTGGGGAGCGGACGAGGGGCTTGATGCCATCTGTGTCTCCTGGACCTTTATCCAAGTTGTGTTAGGGACGCCTCTATTCTCTGTGATCAGCATGATTGTTTTACGAGTTATTTAAAAAGTGTGGCGAGTTCTATGTCGTGGGCTCTTGTCGTTTACGATGTGAGCACAGCGTGACGCATGCGGGAGGGAGGCCGGTATGACGCGCAATGGTCGTCCTCCGTCGATGGCGGACGTGGCCGAATTGGTCGGAGTCTCGCATCAGACGGTGTCTCGCGTTGTGAACGGCAAGGGGCGCGTATCGCCTCGGACGCGCGAGCGCGTGCAGGCAGCGATCGAGCAGCTGGGTTACCGCCCGAACTCCGTGGCCCGTGCACTGGTGACCGCCCGCTCGGGCATTATCGGCCTCGTGACCACGACCTCGGCTCACTTCGGTCCCTCCTCGATGCTTGTCGCCCTGGAGGTCGCCGCCCGCGAGTCCGGGCTCTTCACGTCGGTCGTGGCCCTCGATCGTTTTGGTGCTGACGATGTGGCCAGCGCCTTCGATCACTTCTCCTCCCTGGCCGCCGAGGCGATCGTTGTCATCGCGCCGGTGGACTCCCTCGCCGAGGCCGTGGCTTCCCAGGGTGCGTCCGTGCCGGTGGTCGCGGTCTCCGGTGGGCGCACGTTCGGTCGCGGAGTGTCGGTCGTTCACGCGGATCAGCGTGGAGGTGCGCGTGCGCTCGCGGAGCACCTCATGTCGCTGGGGCATCAAGACATTGCGTGTGTGGCGGGTCCTCAGGAGTGGTTCGAGGCGCGCGAGCGCGTGGCCGGGTGGCGCGAGGCAATGGATGAGGCAGGCCTGTCGAAGCGTGCGCCGCTCGTTGGCTCGTGGGAGGCGCGCTGGGGGTATGTCGCCGGACAGGCCCTTGTCGAGGATGGCCTGCCTGACGCCGTCATGTGCGCGAACGATGAGGTCGCTGTCGGCCTTCTTCGTGCGTTCACCGAGGCCGGGGTGAGCGTTCCGGGTGACGTGTCGGTGGCGGGTTTCGACGACGTGCCAATGGCAGCCTACGCGGGGCCGGGGCTGACGACGGTGCGCCAGGATTTTGCGGACCTTGGGCGCTGCGCGCTTGAGGCGGTCAGCCGCGCGCTCGACGGTGAAGCGGTGGATACGTTCGTGCGTCCAACACGCCTCGTCGTGCGCGGTTCGACGGGAGTAAGTACTCGTTAGAGGATCTTTTCGTAGTCGTGCTTGCCTTGTGCGCGGGTGAATGTTAACGTTAACCCAACCGCTCATCGGTGCTCAGTGAGGAGTACGAATGGATCACCGAAACCCCGACACATGGACCCCCGAGTTCGCGCGCGAGATCGAGCGCGTTCGTGAATACGTCGCCACCCTGCATGCCGACCTGCCACGCTGGGGCCTCGTCGTCTGGACGGCAGGAAACGTCTCCCAGCGCGTGCGCGGCGAGGCCGAGGATGGCAGCCAGGACCTCCTCGTCATCAAGCCCTCGGGCGTGTCCTACGATGACCTGAGCCCCGAGGCGATGGTCGTGTGCGACCTCGACGGAAACCTCGTGCTGGGGGAGGGATCTCCCTCCTCGGACACCGCCGCACATGCCTACGTCTATCGCCACATGAGCGAGGTGGGCGGCGTCGTGCACACGCACTCAACCTACGCCACCGCCTGGGCCGCGCGCGGAGAGGAGATTCCCTGCGTCCTGACCATGATGGGCGACGAGTTCGGCGGTCCCGTCCCCGTTGGTCCCTTCGCTCTCATCGGCGACGACTCGATCGGGCGCGGCATCGTCGATACCCTGCGCGAATCGCGCTCGCCGGCGGTCCTCATGCGCAACCACGGCCCCTTCACGATCGGGCGCGACGCACGTGCTGCCGTCAAGGCCGCCGTCATGGTCGAGGAGGTCGCCAAGACCGTGCACGTCGCCCGGGCGGGCGGGCCTCTCGTTCCCATCGAACAGCATCACATCGACTCCCTCTACGCTCGCTACCAAAACGTCTACGGACAGCACTGACATCACAGGAGATTTCACCGTGACCAGTTTCTACGAGGGCCGCGAGGTCTGGTTCGTCACCGGCAGCCAGGACCTGTACGGCGAGGAAACGCTGGCGCAAGTCGCCGAGCAGTCCCGCGAGGTTGTGCGCCTGCTCAACGAATCTGACCTGCTGCCCGCGCCGATCGTGTGGAAGCCCGTCCTGAAGGACTCCGACGCTATCAAGCGTGCGATGCTCGAGGCCAGCGCGGACGACCGCGTCCTTGGCGTCATCTCCTGGATGCACACGTTCAGCCCCGCGAAGATGTGGATCCGAGGCCTCGAGGTCCTGCGCAAGCCCCTGCTGCACCTGGCGACCCAGGCCAATGTCGAGATCCCCTGGGACAGCATCGACATGGACTTCATGAACCTGAACCAGGCGGCGCACGGTGACCGTGAATACGCCTACATCCTCACGCGCCTGGGCCTGGCTCGCGCCACGGTCGTCGGTCATGCCTCGCAGGAGAACACCCGTCGCCGCGTCGCCAACTGGGTGCGCGCGGCCGGCGGCTTCGCGGCGACCAACGAGCTGCGCGTCGTGCGCTTCGGTGACAACATGCGCAACGTGGCCGTCACGGAGGGAGACAAGACCGAGGCCGAGCGTCGCCTCGGCGTCTCGGTGAACACATGGTCGGTCAACGACCTTGTCGCCGTCGTTGATGCCGTGGATGAGGAAGCCATCGATGCCCTCGTGGCCGAATACTGCGAGCGCTACGAGGTGGCCCCCGAGCTGACCCCGGGTGGGGATCGCGCGGAATCGCTGCGCTACGCCGCCCGTGAGGAGATCGCGCTGCGCGCCTTCCTTGAGGAGCGCGGGGCGATGGCCTTCACGACCAACTTCGAAGACCTCGGCGGGCTTCGTCAGCTCCCCGGCCTGGCCGTGCAGCGCCTGACCGAGGCCGGCTACGGCTTCAGTGCCGAGGGGGACTGGAAGACCGCGGTCCTTGTGCGCGCCGCGAAGGTCATGGGGGAGGGGCTGCCCGGCGGTGCTTCGCTCATGGAGGACTACACCTACAACCTCGTTGAGGGCCAGGAGATGATCCTGGGCGCTCACATGCTCGAGGTGTGCCCCTCGCTGACGAATGCCCGCCCGCGCATCGAGATCCATCCCCTGGGCATCGGGGACCGCGAGGATCCCGTGCGCATGGTCTTCGACGCGGCTCCGGGACGCGGCGTCGTCGTCGCGATGTCCGACATGCGCGACCGCTTCCGCCTCACCGCGAACATTGTCAATGTCATCGAGCCTCCCCAGCCGATGCCCAAGCTCCCCGTCGCTCGCGCGATGTGGATCCCCGAGCCTGACTTCTACACCTCCGTCGAGGCGTGGCTGACGGCTGGCGGCGCGCACCACACGTGCATGTCGACGCAGATTGAGCCCGAGGTGTGGGAAGACTTCGCGGCGCTGGCGCGCATGGAGCTCGTCGTCATCGACGAGTCGACGACGCGACGCGACTTCGCCTCGGGTGTGCGCTGGAACCAGGCGTACCACCGCCTCGCCGAGGGGCTGTAAAACTCAGTGACCTCGGGAGTGTGAAGCGTTCGTGCCTCACACTCCCGAGGTTTTCTTTTGTGTATATGTCCGTTCTTAAAACTGTGAACGTTAACAATTGTTATCGGAACGTTATCAATTGGGCAATGCGAGGGTGACCCCTCTCTCATATGGTACAAGTTGTCAGACCACACGACGGACGTGTGGAGACGTGACGCCCATCGACAGTGATGTCGAGGCAATAAACAGGAGATATTCCATGAAGACACGTGGTTTCTTTGGAAAGATGGCAACGGTTGCTGCCACTTTCGCAGCCGGCGCCCTCGCGCTGAGCGGATGTGCGGGCGGCGGCGCCGGTGGCGGTGCTTCCAGCTCTGATAGCGGCGCTGCGGCCTCAAACGGCGGCAAGGTCAAGGTCGGCGTCGCGATGCCGACCCAGACCTCGGAGCGCTGGATCGCCGACGGCAACGCGGTGAAGGAAGGCCTCGAGGCAGCCGGATACGAGGTTGACCTCCAGTTCGCCAACGACGACATCCCCACCCAGACCCAGCAGATCGACCAGATGATCACCAACGGTGCCACCATCCTGGTCATCGCCTCCATTGACGGCACGGCCCTCTCCAGCCAGCTGGACACCGCCGGCTCGAAGAACATCCCGGTCATCGCCTACGACCGCCTCATCCGCGACAACGAGAACGTTGACTTCTACGTCTCCTTCGACAACTTCAAGGTCGGCGTCGCACAGGGCAACGCCCTGCTGTACGGCCTGGGCCTGACCGACAAGGATGGCAAGAAGCTCGATAACGCTCCCAAGGGCCCGCTCAACATTGAGCTCTTCGCCGGTTCGCCCGACGACAACAACGCCAAGTTCTTCTTCGATGGCGCCATGAGCGTTCTCAAGCCCTACCTCGACGACGGCACCCTCGTCGTGAAGTCCGGCCAGACCAGCTTCGACCAGGTCGCCATCCTGCGCTGGCAGCAGGAAGTCGCCCAGAAGCGCATGGAGGACCTGCTGACCTCGACCTACGGCGGCGGCTCTGAGCCCCTCGCCGGCGTGCTCTCGCCCTTCGATGGCATCTCCCGCGGCATTATCACCGCCCTCCAGGGCGCCGGCTACGGCCCCGCCATCAAGGACGGCCTGCCCATCGTGACCGGCCAGGACGCCGAGATTGCGTCCACCAAGATGATTGCGGATGGCATCCAGCAGTCCACGATCTTCAAGGACACCCGTA
Source organism: Actinomyces sp. ICM39 (assembly GCF_000282935.1). Classification (NCBI taxonomy): domain Bacteria; kingdom Bacillati; phylum Actinomycetota; class Actinomycetes; order Actinomycetales; family Actinomycetaceae; genus Actinomyces; species Actinomyces sp. ICM39. Next base: position 38,255 of record NZ_ALCB01000104.1, on the reverse strand, counting down.
CCCTGGCCGCCCAGGCCGTGACGGTCATCAAGGCGATGGCTGAGGGCAAGGAGCCCGAGGCCAACGACACCACCACCTACAACAACGGTGTGAAGGTCGTGCCCTCCTACCTGCTCGAGGTCGAGACCATCTACGCCGACAACCTCAAGGAAAAGCTCATCGACTCCGGTTACTTCACCCAGGCCGACGTTGATGCGGGCGTCGTGAAGAAGTAAGCGACGACGGGGTGCGGGGCACTCGCCCCGCACCCCACCCCTTCCGATTCGAGGAATGCAAACATGACGCAGAACATTTTGGAAATGCGTGACATCGACAAGGGCTTCAGTGGCGTGCCCGTCCTCAAGCACGTCAACCTTGATGTCCGCCCCGGTGAAGTTCACGCCCTGTGCGGCGAAAACGGCGCCGGCAAGTCCACCCTTATGAAGGTTCTCTCCGGCGTCTACCCCCACGGGCAGTACGACGGCACCATCATCTTCGATGGCAAGGAAGTCCAATTCCGCTCCATCAAGGACTCCGAGGCGCTCGGCATTGGCATCATTCACCAGGAGCTGGCCCTCGTTCCCTACCTGTCGATCGCGGAAAACATCTTCCTGGGTGCTGAGAAGCCTCGCAAGCTCGGCCTCATCGACTGGCATGAGGTCAACCACCGCGCCGAAAAGGTCTTGGAAAAGGTCGGCCTGAAGGAAAACGTGACGACCCAGGTCGGCACGCTCGGCGTGGGCAAGCAGCAGCTCATCGAGATCGGCAAGGCCCTGTCCAAGGACGTGCGCCTGCTCATTCTGGACGAGCCCACCGCCGCCCTCAACGACAACGATTCGGCCCAGCTCCTCGACCTCGTGCGCAGCCTGCGTGACCAGGGCGTGGCCATCGTCATCATCTCCCACAAGCTTGGGGAGATCGCCGAGATCGCCGACCGCACGACGATCCTGCGCGATGGCCAGACCATCGAGACGATCGACATGAAGGACCCCGCCTCTACGCAGGGCAAGATCATCTCGCTCATGGTGGGCCGCGACCTCACTCAGCGCTACCCCGAGCGCAACGTGGAGATCGGTGAGGAGGTCTTCCGCGTGGAGGACTGGACCGTCTATCACCCGTCCCAGGCTGGGCGTGTCGTGATCTCCGGGGCTTCCTTCAATGTGCGTCATGGCGAGGTCGTCGGCATTGCCGGCCTCATGGGTGCCGGACGTACCGAGCTTGCGATGAGTATCTTCGGCCGCTCCTTCGGTACGCGTATCTCGGGCAAGCTCTTCAAGGATGGTAAAGAGATTAAGATCAAGACCGTCTCGGACGCGATCAAGCACGGCATCGCCTACGCGACCGAGGACCGCAAGCAGTACGGTCTCAACCTGATTGACGACATCCGGCATAACGTGGCCACCGCAGGCCTGTTCAAGCTCTCGCGCCGAGGCCTCGTCGACGGGCACAAGGAACTGGCGGTCGCCGCCGACTACAAGGAACGGATGAACATTCGCTCCAACTCGGTCCTCCAAAACACCGGCTCCCTGTCGGGCGGCAACCAGCAGAAGGTCGTTCTGTCCAAGTGGCTCTACACGGACGCAGACGTCCTCATCCTCGATGAACCCACGCGCGGCATCGACGTCGGCGCGAAGTTCGAGATCTACACGCTCATCAACAAGATGGTCGAAGAAGGCAAGGCCGTCATCGTCATCTCCTCCGAGCTCGAGGAAGTCCTCGGCGTCTCGGACCGCATCTACACCCTGGCGTACGGCCGCATCACCGGCGAGGTCAAGGCCGAAGACGCCACCCAGGAAAACCTCATGGAACTCATGACTATCGAACCCGCAAGGGAGGACCAGAAATGACCGCCGAAATCAGCCTGGTTGACACGCTGAAGGCCAACCTGCGTCAGGGCGGCATCTTCATCGCGTTCATCGCCATCGTCGTCCTCTTCTGGGCGTTCAACCCCGACACCTTCCTCTCGTCGGGCAACCTGACGAATATCGTCCTGCAGTACTCCTACATCCTGATCCTCGCGATCGGCATGCTCTTCGTCATCGTCCTGGCCCAGATCGACCTCTCCGTCGGCTCGGTCGTGGCAGTGACCGGCGCGCTCAGTGGCGTTCTCGTCATCAAGCAGGGCTACCCCTGGTGGGTTGGCGTCGTCGCCGCCCTCGTCATGGGTATCCTGATCGGCGCATTCCAGGGTTTCTGGGTCGCCTACGTGGGCATCCCCGGCTTCATCGTCACGCTGGCCGGCATGCTCCTGTTCCGTGGCCTGACCTACCAGGTTCTCGACAACGTCTCGCTCTCGCCTTTCCCCAAGGGCTACTACAACATCGCCAACGGCTTCCTCAACGGTCTCCTGGGCGGTAATGGCTTCGACGTCTTCACCCTGGTGGTCTTCGGCATCGGTGTGGCAGGATTCGCCTACCAGCAGGTGCGCACCCGCCGTGCACGCATCTCCTACAACCAGGCGGTTGAGGCGATGTGGCTGTTCGTCGCGAAGATCGTCGTCACCGCCGTTGTTGTCATGTGGTTCGCGTACAAGCTCTCCACCGAGCGTGGCCTGCCCATCGTTCTGATCCTCCTGGCGATTCTCGTTCTCGTCTTCGGAACCCTCGCCTCTTCGACGATGTTCGGCCGCGACGTGTACGCGATCGGCGGCAACAAGTCTGCCGCCGCCCTGTCCGGCATCAACGTCAAGAAGGTCACCTTCTGGTGCTACGTCAACATGGGCTTCCTTGCGGGCGTTGCGGGCGTCGTCTACTCGGCTCGTATGAACGGCGCGCAGCCCTCGGCGGGTAACATGTTCGAGCTCGACGCCATCGCCGCCTGCTTCATCGGTGGTGCGTCGACGACCGGTGGTATCGGACGCCTCTCCGGCGCCCTCATCGGTGGCCTCATCATGGCCGTCATGTCTAACGGCATGCAGCTCATGGGTGCCTCCACCTCCACCCAGCAGATCGTCAAGGGCGCAGTCCTGCTCCTGGCGGTTGCCTTCGATGTGTGGAACAAGCAGCGCGCCTCGGCCTGAGGTGTCGCGAAGCTTCTTATCAGGGCGGGGAGTGGCCATGCGGTCGCTCCCCGCCCTTTTGTATGTCGGTCGTCTATGTTTGTCAGGTCTAATGAGAGGGGTGCCCACTTGGCGTGGGGCAAAGTTCCTGTTACCGAAAAACGTGCCGGTGGCGGCGCATTTGAGTTCCGCAGAATTGCAACCACTCGGCAAGTTTGAGTGACCTGTCGCACAGAATTGACGGTTTTTGAGCAAAAAAACGAGATATTTTCGTGAAATCCGCGAAATCTGGCCCTAAAGTCGGCAAAATCGCCAAAGATTTCGTAGTGTGTCATTCGTGGCCACGACAGTGGTAACCAAGAACGAACAGGAATGAGGTTTCTCAATGTCCGTGAACCGTACCGAGCTTGTCGCTCAGATTGCCGAACGTGCCGACCTGACCAAGGCGAAGGCCGACGAGGCCCTGGCCGCCTTCCAGGCCGTCCTCGTTGAGTCCCTGGCTAAGGGCGAGGCCGTCAAGGTGACCGGTCTGCTCTCCGTCGAGCGTGTTGAGCGCGCCGCCCGCACCGGCCGTAACCCCCGCACCGGCGAAGAGATCAAGATCCCCGCTGGCTACGGCGTGAAGCTCTCCGCTGGCTCCACCCTGAAGAAGGCCGTCTCCAAGTGACGCGCTGACACTAGCGAATAGCCTGTGGGGCACGACCGAGTGGTCGTGCCCCACACGCGTATCTGCTGGCCTGGGCAGCCCCGCCCACGCTCACATGAGAGGTTTAACGCGCCAATTTGCGGGTTTACGTGCGTATCAAGGGGGTGACGTGCATATTCAGCGGTTTGCGTGCGACCAACACACCAGGCCAGGCACCGTTGTGCCCAAAACGCAGACCACCTCAGCCGCAATACCCCATTTTCAATGTTTTTCACCGAGGTGGTCTGCGATTTGGGCGCCTTACCGCCCCGAACCGTGACATCACCGCCACCAAACGGGGGATTTGCATCATTAGGGGCGCGACACGCCGGCGACACGCCGAAGGGAGGCTCCTAATGCTGCCAAACCCCCGCCATGACCCCTGGTGTCATATTCCCTCACTAGTGCATGACTGCCCGGCAGGGTGCCGATAAACGCCGGTAGGGTGTCGCCAGCAATGACGGCGGAGGTCACGAGCGGCCAGCTCCGCGACGACGCTTGTGGCCGAAGAGGTGCTACACCCGATCGGGAAGGTTCAACCCCTTCTGATCGGGTGGAATCTTCCCTAACGGGTTGAATGCTCCCGATCAGGTGGAATGTTCCCGCTGGGGCGCATCCTGTCTGAGGCGCAGCGGCGCGAGCGCGCAAGCCCAACGACACCGCCCTCGATGATGCCTGGGGCCGAACCTCGACCAGCACGTTTTGTCCTATAACCCCAACGCGCCGTGATGAGGCAGCGGCGGGCACCAGGAGGGCGACGCTGCCCTGCGCCCTTCAGACGCGCATAGCGGCCCAAAGGCGTGGCTGTCGTGCATAACGTTGCCCCCGGCTCGCATCAGCGGGCCGGGGGCAACGCATGGAGTTCGCATGAACGTGTGTGTTAGGCGTTCACCTCTTCCTTGACGCTCAGCGTCAGGAGCGGGTGGTGGCACGCCACGCGGTGCGTCTCATCCGTGAGCATCGGCTGGACCTTGCACTCCTCGCCAGCGAACGGGCAGCGCGGGCGGAAGCGGCAACCCTCGGGCGGGTTGACGGCGCTCGGCGGCTCGCCGGTGAGCTTGATGGCGCTCTCGTCGTGCTTGAACTCGGGGTCCGGCACGGGGATCGAGTCGATGAGCGCCTTCGTGTAGGGGTGCTTCGGGTTCTTGACGACCTCGTGGGCGGGGCCCTCCTCGACGATGCGGCCCAGGTACATGACGCCGATGCGATCGGCCATGTACTGAACGACCGCCAGGTCGTGGCTGATGAACAGGTAGGACAGGCCGAGCTCCTGCTGCAGATCCTTCATGAGGTTGAGGACCTGCGCCTGGACGGAGACGTCAAGCGCCGAGACGGGCTCGTCGGCCACGATCAGGTCGGGAGCCAGGGTCAGCGAACGGGCGAAGCCGAGGCGTTGGAGCTGACCGCCCGAGAACTCGTGCGGGTAGCGGTCCAGGACCTCTTCGGTCAGGCCGACCTGCTCGAGGATCTCCATGATGCGCTCGGCGATCTGGCGAGCGTTGCCGGTCTTCTGGATGCTCATGGGCTCGGCCAGGATCTGGTCGATGCGCATGCGCGGGTCCATTGCCGCGTAGGAGTCCTGGAACATCATCTGCACGTCGCGGTGGATGCGCACAGCGTCGCGTCCCTTGAGCGTGGCCAGGTCGCGTCCATCGAGTTCGATGGCGCCGCCCGACGGGGGCTCGAGGCCGGCGATAAGGCGACCCACGGTGGACTTACCGCAGCCGGACTCGCCGACGAGGCCGTAGGTCTCGCCCTTGTTGACCGTGATGGAGACGCGGTCGACGGCGGACACAACGCCCTTGTCACGCTTGAAGAAGCCGGATCCCGCCGACTCGTACTCACGCGAGGCCTCCTTGACGTCGAGGAGTATCTCGTGGGAGATCTGCCCGGTGGCGTCGACCGCGTCCTCGGCCTTGCCGGAATCCATCATGGCCTGGAGGACCGCGGGGGACTCGTCGCCCTCCTGCACCGGGTGGAAGCAGGAGAAGGTGTGGTTGTCGTCCCCGCTCAGATCCGGGTAGCCGGCGCGGCACTCGTCGGTGGCCCACAGGCAGCGGGCCGCGAAGCGGCATCCCTTCGGCAGGTTGGTCAGCGACGGGGGAGCGCCCGGAATCGAAAAGAGCTTGGTGCCTGCTGCGAGGGCGCGCTCGGGCAGAGCCGCCATCAGCGAGCTCGTGTAGCGGTGCTTCGGCTCGGTGAACAGCGTCTTCGTCGGCGCGGTTTCGACGATACGGCCGGCGTACATGACGGCGACACGGTCGGTGTGACCGGCCACAACACCCAGGTCGTGGGTGATCAGAATGACGCCCATCTTGTACTCGTCGCGCAGCTCATCGATGAGGTCGAGGATCTGCATCTGTGTCGTGACATCCAGGGCCGTCGTCGGCTCGTCCGCGATGAGGATGCGCGGCTTGCACACGAGGGCCATGGCGATCATGACGCGCTGGCGCATGCCGCCCGAGAGCTGGTGCGGGTAGTTGTTGATGACAACCTCGGGGCGAGGCATGCCGACGCGCTTGAGGATCTCGACGGCGCGCGCGAGGGCTTCCCTCTTCGAGAGTTTCTCGTGCACGCGCAGCGGCTCGCACACCTGAAGGCCGATCTTCATGGTCGGGTTCAGGGAGGTGAGAGGATCCTGGAAGATCATGCCGACCTTGGTGCCGCGCATCTTGCGCTTCAGGTGCAGCGGCATCTTCGTCAGGTCCTGGCCGTCGAGGATGATCGAGCCGGAGGAGACCTTGCCGCCCTGGGGCAGGAGGCCCATGAGGGACAGCGCCGTCATGGTCTTGCCGGAGCCGGACTCGCCCACGATGCCCAGGGTCTCGCCCGGGTTCACGTGCAGGTCGACACCCGAGAGGGCGCGAACCACGCCGTTGCGGATCTCAATATCGGTGTGCAGATCTTTGATCTGAAGGAGTGGAGTATTCATAGTTCAGTGCTCACCTCTTGCGCAGTCGAACTTCGAAGGCGTCACGCAGGCCGTCGCCAATGAAGTTGAACGACAGGACCAGGAGGATGATGAGGACGCCCGGAGGGTAGAGCAGCCACCAGTTGCCCGAGTAGACGTGCGACTGGCTGTTGGAGAGCATGGCGCCCCAGTCAGTGGCGGGAGGCTGCGCGCCCAGGCCGAGGAACGACAGGTAGGCGACGTAGAGGACGGCGTCTGCGACCTGGAAGGTCGCGTTGACGATGACGGTGCCGATCGTGTTTCGGACGATGTGCGTCCGGATCGCTCGGGGCATCGAGCCGCCCATGCCGCGCATCGCGACGACGTACTCGCGCGTGCGCAGGGACAGGGCCTCGCCTCGAATCAATCGGGACGTACCCAGCCAGGACAGGGCTGACATGATGATGATGAGGACCGGGACGGTCGGCGGGATCATCGTGGCGATCAGCATGAAGAGGAACAGGACGGGCACGGACATGAGCGCGTCAACGATGCGCATCATGATTGCGTCGATCCAGCCGCCCACGAAGCCGGCGATCGCGCCGTAGAGCGTGCCGATCGTGGTGGCGAAGATGCCGGCGAACAGACCGACGATGATCGAGGTCTGGCCGCCCTTCATGAGGCGTCCGAGCTGGTCGTATCCAACCATGTCGGTGCCGAGCGGGTGCTCGGCAGAGGGCGGTAGGGCGGAGTTCGACAGGTCCGTGTGGATCTGGTCGGTCACGTAGAACATCGGGCCGATGAACGAGAATGCCATCAGGATGAGGATCAGGCACACGCCGAAGACGGCGAGTTTGTTCTCCATGAAGACCTGCAGGCCCTGCAGCTTCGTCGACTTGCGGGCGGTGCGCGCCTTGGCCGGCGCGGCGATGGGTGCTGTTGCGGTGGTCATTTGGCACGTCCTGCCAGTCGGATACGGGGATCAGCGAGGGCGTAGAGGAAGTCTGCCAGGAGCGCGCCGATGACGGTCGCGAAGGAGACGATCAGGGCGACGCCGAGGAGAATCGGGTAGTCGCGCCTACCGGTCGCCTGGTAGTACATGTAGCCCATGCCGTTGAAGTTGAAGAGCGTCTCGATGACGAGGGCGCCACAGAACATCGCGGGGATGTACAGGCCGATCATCGTGATGACGGGGAACATGGCGTTGCGCAGCGTGTGGACGAAGACGACGCGGAACTCCGACAGGCCCTTTGCGCGGGCGGTACGGACGTACTGCTCGTTGAGGTTATCCACCATCGAGGAGCGCACGTAGCGCGCGTAGGCGGCGATCGTGCCGATCGACAGGGCACACACGGGCAGGACCAGGTGATCCCACTGTTCCCACATGACCGACAGGGCCTCGCCCTGAGGAGCGTCGTTGGGCAGGATCGGCCATACCTGGGAGAAGAGGACGATGAGGAGCAGGCCCGCGAAGAAGATCGGCGTCGAGTAGGCGAGCAGACACGCGATCGTCACGATGTAATCGGGTGCTTTATTTCTCTTGACGGCCTGCCACACGCCCAGGGGGATCGCGACGATGAGAGCCAGGATGGTGGACAGGAGAGACAGGAAGATGGTGCGCGGCAGGCGGGCTGCCAGCAGGTCGTTCACAGACTGGTTGTGCTGGTAGGAGTAGCCGAAGTCGCCGTGCGCAATTTTGTTCAGGTAGTTGACGTATTGCTCGGGGATGGGCCGGTCGTATCCGTTTTCGTGGTCGAAGGCCGCGAGCTGTTCTTGGGTCGCATCCTTACCGAGTGCCGCTCGGGCTGCGCCGCCCGGCTGAGACTGGAGGAGGATGAAGGTGATGATGGTGACCAGGAAGACAACGACGACTGCCTGGCCGAGGCGTTTGAGGATGAATTGGAACATTGCGAACTCCACAGTAAGGGGGCAGGCGCCCGCATGTGCGGGTGCGGGCGCCTGCCCCGTGAGGCGTCAAGGCGAAGGATTACTTACCTTCGGTCGACCACGACCAATCCTCGGGCCAGGTGTCGCCGGTGGCGTCGAGTTCGCCCAGGTCGAGCGTCTTCTTCACCGCGGTGATCTGGTAGTACGGGTTGGGCATCCACAGAACGGGGAGGTCCTCCGCGAGGTAGTCGTTGTATGCCTGGAGAGCGTTGGGCTCGGAGGAGCGGGTCGACTCTTCGATGAGCTTGTCAGCCTCGGGGTTCTTGTACTGGCCGAGGTTGACGGGAGCGTCAGAGGCGAAGAGGCGCTCGCCGGAGGCGTAGATCGGGAAGCCCCACGAGGTCTGGGATCCGAAGAAGGACAGGTCCCAGGTGCAGGGGGTCTCGTCGTCGCATGCCTGCGAGGCGCCGACCGAGTCGGGGACCTCGTTCATGTCGATCTTGATGCCGACCTTGCCGAACTGGGAGATGATCTCCTCGAACATCTGGTGCGTGGAGACGAAGCCGGACTGGGAGACGAGCTTGAAGCTCAGCTTGTCGCCAGCCGCGATGCCCTCGCCACACTGGTTGGCGCCGGTGCCGGCGTTCTCGCAGGTGGTTTCGCCGTCGGGCACGACCTTCCAGCCGTGGTCCTCGAGGAGCTTCTTAGCGGCTTCCGGATCGAACTTGTAGACGCAGCCCTCGGTGGTGCCGGTCTTCTCGGCGGCCATCGGGACGGGGCCACAGGTCGGGGAAGCGGTGCCGGACCAGATCTTCTCAGACAGGGTCGGCTGGTCAATGAGCTGCTGCATCGCCTGGCGGATGTACTTCTGGTTGATGAACTTCGAGCCGGGGGCCTGGGGAGCAAAGTTCAGGGCCAGGTAGGTGATGGAGTTGCCGGGCCACAGGAAGACGTTGTAGCCCTTGTCCTCCACAGCCTTGCGCTGGTTGTACTGCGCGGCCGGAATGTAGCCGAAGTCGATGGAACCCGAACGCACGGAGTTGAACTCGGCGTCGTCACCCGTGAATGCCTTGTAGATCAGCGCGTCGATCTTGGGCTTGTCCTCGCCCCAGTAGTTCTCGTTGGGGACGAGCGTCAGGCCCTGGTCGGGGGTGAATTCCTTGAGCTTCCAGGGGCCGTTCACCGTCTGCCACAGCGGGTTGGTGGCGTAGGAGGACAGGTTTTTGGCCTCGCCCTGCAGGTAGGCGAAGACCTTCTGGGCGCCCTCGGGGGTGCGGTCGAGGTCGGAGACAGCCTCGTCGGCGCTGGTCTTGTCCCAGGCGTGCTGGGGGAGCAGAGCGACCTTGTTGATCTGGTTGTCAATGAACCAGGCCGGGGCGAACTTGGTCTCGGTGGTGATCGAGAAGGTGTGGTCGTCGATGATCTTCAGGTCGGCACCGTCGGGGAAGAAGCCCTTCTTGTAGGAGGCCCATTCGTCCTTGTTGTTGGTGACGAGGTTCCACCAGAACTCAACGTCGCGGGTGGTGACGGGCGTGCCGTCGGACCACTTGGCGTCGTCGCGCAGCTTGATGGTGTAGGTCAGGCCGTCCTCAGAGACCTCGGGAACGGTGCCCAGGGACTTGGGGAGGTTGATCTTGTAGGGGGTATCAGAGGTGGACTTGTAGGCGAACAGTGGGCGGTACATCGCCTGGATGAACTGGCCGTTCTCGCCCTGCGTGTAGCCCTTTGCCGAGACCGGGAAGATCCAGTTGGGGGTACGCGAGGCCATCGTGACCTCGTTCTTTCCGGTTTCCGAGTTGGCTGCCTGGCCGCCGCCGCTACTGCTGCTGCCGCCACCACAGGCGGACAGGCCCAGGGAGGCGACCATTGCGAGGGCCGCGCCGGTGACCATCCACCGCTTCTTTCTAAGGTTCATGACTGCTCCAAATCAACGTTGATCGGGGACACTGACGGATGACAACCCTGTCAGATGACGTTCATCATATGACAGATTGTCGGCGAATGTTGCCACTTTGGCCAAAATGTGGAATGTTACGAAAAAATAACAAGATATTTCAGCGAAAGAAGTGTCAGACTTTCTTCGGTGGGGCATAATGAATCATGTTCTCAACGATGAGCGCAGTGTAACGTTGTAGTTACTGCATACGTACTTAGAGGAGGTGTCATGGCCACGCATGATGTCGACGAGACCGTCCTGACGCTGATTGGGTCCGGTCAAGCAGACACCAGGCCCGCAATTGTCAAGCAAACGGGCCTCGCACCATCAACGGTGTCGGCCGCTGTGTCTCGCCTCGTCGAAGCCGGGGTCATCGCGGAAGCGGAACACTCTGTTTCCACGGGCGGGCGGCGTGCGCGCCGCCTCGTCACCTCCGACGGCGCCGGAGCACTCGCCCTCGTCGAGCTGGGAGCCCACCACGGCCTCGTCGCCCTGACGGACTCCACCCGCGGAGTCGGGCAGGCCTCAAGCCTCCTTATCGACATCGCGGAAGGTCCGCAGGTGGTGCTCGACGCCGTCATGGACGAGGTGTCCCGCCAGGAAGAAGCTGCCGGCGTGCGGGTCGGTGGCATTGCTCTGGCGGTTCCTGGTCCCGTGGATGCGGAGCGCTCTCGCGTGATCCGCCCCGCCCGCATGCCCGGGTGGGACGGCATCAACGTCGCCGAGGCCATCACCGAGCAGTGCGGCCTGCCCGCCCTCATCGAAAACGACGCGCGCGCGGGAGCCATCGGCGAATCCGTCTACCGGCGTCGTCTCCAGGGTGTGACTCCCATCGACACGCTGATCTACGTCAAGGCTGGCTCCGCCATCGGCGGTGCCTACCTCGTCGATGGCGTGCCGCAGGTGGGGCAGGGCGGACTGGCCGGGGACATCTCGCACATCCCCGTCGAGGCCGCTGCAGGCCGCCCCTGCAAGTGTGGCAATGTCGGATGCCTCGAAACGATTGCGTCCGCAGACTCGATCCGAGCAGACTTGGCCGCAGCAGGCCTCGTCTATGAGAACAACGCACAGCTTCTGGCCGCCGCGCGTGACGGTATCCCCGAAGTTGCGACGGCCATCCGCCAGGCGGGCACCCTCCTGGGCCACTGTGTCGCCCACCTCGTGTCCTTCCTAGCTCCCCAGGGAGTCATTGTCGGTGGAGCACTTTCCGCCGTCGATGCCTTCACCGCCGGAGTGCGTGCCGCACTCCACCAATCCTGCCTCCCCTCGATCATGGAACACCTCGTGATCGAATCGTCTCGATCAGGGCGCGAAGCGGCGCTCTGGGGGCTCTCGACACTCACCCCCTCGAAGATCTCAAAGGAGAATCGCTCATGACCAAGCCCCGCATCGCGGTTGCCGGCATCCACATCGAATCCTCGACGTTCACCCCCTACATCTCGACCGCCGACGACTTCATCGTCACCCGCGGCGAGGAACTGATGGACCGCTTCTACTGGCGCGACGAGGACTGGGCCACCCAGATCGAGTGGATTCCCGTCCTGCACGCGCGCGCCCTGCCCGGCGGCGTCGTCGAGCGCGGCGCCTACGACGCCTGGAAGGCTGAGATCCTCGAGGGCCTCGCGGCCGCCGGCCCCCTCGACGGCCTCTTCTTCGACATCCACGGCGCCATGAGCGTCCAGGGCATGGACGATGCCGAGGGTGACCTCATCAACGCTATCCGCGGCGTCATCGGCCCCGAGCCCATGGTCAGCGCCTCGATGGACCTGCACGGAAACGTCTCCCAGGACCTCTTCGACGGCTGCGACATCCTCACCTGCTACCGCCTCGCACCCCACGAGGACGCGCTCGAGTCGCGTCGTCGCGCCGCCTACAACCTGGGCATGCGCCTCCTGAACGGCCAGCCCAAGCCCGTCAAGGCCCTCGTCCACGTCCCCGTCCTGCTCCCGGGCGAGAAGACCTCGACCCGCATCGAACCCGCCAAGCCCCTGTACAAGATGATTGACCCCATCGAAGCGATGGATGGCATCTTGGACGCCGCGATCTGGATCGGTTTTGCGTGGGCCGACCAGCCGCGCTGCAAGGGTGCGGTCGTCGTCACGGGTGACGACGCGGAGCTCGTTAAGGAGCAGGCCGAGCGCATCGGCCAGTACTTCTGGGACGTGCACGACCGCTTCGAGTTCGTGGCCCCTGTTGCCTCCATGGAAGAGTGCCTGGCAGCCGCCGAGGAGGGCCCCAAGCCCTTCTTCATCTCCGATTCCGGCGACAACCCGGGCGCCGGCGGTGCCGACGACGTGACGGTCGCGCTCGCGGCCCTGCTCGCGTGGAAGCCCGTCCAGGAGGCCACGCTCGACGTCATCTACGCCTCGATCATCGATCCCGCCGCAGCAGCCGTTGCATGGGAGGCTGGCGTCGGCGCCGAGGTCGACCTCGAGGTCGGTGGGCACATCGACACTCGCGAGCCTGGTCCGCTGAACGTCCACGCCACGGTCGAGGCCCTCGCCGACGATCCGATGGGTGGCCACACCGCGCTGCTGCGCACGGGCGGCCTGCGCTTCATCATCACGACGAACCGCAACCAGTACACGATGTACAGCCAGTTCGAGCTGCTCGGCGTGGATATCACCACCGCCGACGTCGTCGTCGTCAAGATCGGTTACCTGGAGCCCGACCTGTACGAGACTCAGAAGGGCTGGCTCATGGCGCTGACCCCCGGTGGCGTCGATCAGGACCTCATCCGCCTCGGTCACCACAAGATTGAGCGCCCGATGTTCCCCTTCGATCCGGATATGGCAGATCCCGATCTGCATGCTCAGGTCGTCGTACCATGAGCGCCGTCAAGGACTCCGAGGGCCCGGTATTTGCGGGCATCGACATCGGCGGCACATCCATCAAATGGATGATCGTCGATGAGGCAGGCGCGATCCTCACCCAGGGAAACGAGCCGACCAACCGCGAGGCCGTGGCCGAGCAGGTGGGACGAATCGGCGCGCGACTCGCGAGCGACTATCCGGGACTGGTCGGTTTCGGCCTGATCTGCCCCGGCCTCGTCGATGAGGAGAGCGGGACCGTCGTGTACGCGGCGAACCTCGAGCTGCGCGGCGTCCAGCTGGCCCACGCGGTCGAGGACGCCACGGGCGTGCCCGCCGCACTCATGCATGACGGGCGCGCCGCCGGCCTGGCTGAGGGACTCCTCGGCGCGGGGCGCGGAGCCTCGTCGTTCCTCATGATGCCCATCGGCACCGGCATCTCCGTGGCTCTCATGCTCGGGGACAACCTGTGGAGTGGCGCAACGTTTAGCGCCGGCGAAGTCGGGCATGCGCCCGTCTTCCCCGGTGGTGAGTCATGCCGCTGCGGGTCGCGCGGCTGCCTGGAGGTCTACGCTTCGGCGAAGGGCATCGCGAGGCGCTACGAGCAGGCGACCGGCGAGGACATCGGCGCGAAGGCTATCGAAGCCGGCATCGGTACGGATCCGGTCGCGACCGAGGTGTGGGACACCGCGGTTCGTGCACTCGCGCTATCCCTCACCCACATGACGCTCACCGTCGACGTCGAGCGCATCATCATCGGCGGCGGCCTGTCGCATGCGGGGGAGAACCTGCTGGCGCCGCTGCGCGAGGAATTCGCTTCGATGCTGACATTCCGTGACGCTCCCGAGATTGTCCGTGCTTCCCTCGGGGGCGCGGGCGGTCGCTGGGGTGCCGCGATCCTGGCCGCCCGTGTGGGCGGTTCGACGTGCTACGAGAGGTGGCAGCCGTGACGACTGTAGAGATTTGTGTGGAAGATGCCGTGGGCGTGCGCCGTGCGCGCGACGGGGGAGCGGATCGCATTGAGATCTGCACCGACCTGTCGTGTGGCGGCCTGACCCCCGCATTCGACGAGGTGGCCGCCGCCCTCGAGGTGGCGCCCGCTGGCGGCGTTCAGGTGCTCGTGCGTCCGAGGCCCGGGGACTTCGTCCATTCGCGCGAAGAGGTTGACCGTATCGCCTCCGATATCGTGACCCTCTCGTCGATCGGTCGGGGAGCGCCTGTGCGCCTCGGCTTCGTCGTCGGCGTCATTACCCGTGACGGGCAGATCGACGTGAATGCGGCCGCGCGCCTGCGGGACACGGCCGAGGATGCGCCGTTGACCTTCCACCGTGGATTCGACCAGGTCGTGGATCAGGATCGCGGCCTCGACGTCCTCATGGAACTCGGGTATGACCGCGTGCTGACGACGGGTGGGGATCCGGCCGTCGCACAGCCGGACGCCCTGGCCCGCCTCGTTGAGCGCGGGGGAGACGACATCATCATCCTGGTGTCGGGTGGCCTGCGCGCTCATAACGTCGCCGAGGTCGTGGCTGCCTCGGGAGCACGAGAGGTCCACATGCGCGCCCCCGGAACCTCGGGAACCGATCAGGCGGAGGTCGAGCGAATCGTCGCTGCCCTGCACGGATAGCCCAGCTCACACGTTTTCGAAAAATCTTCATTGATTCGTCTGACAAATCGATGTCGGCAGTGTAAGGTTAAACACATGAGAATTGGAATTTTCAACGACGAAGATCAGATCGCATCCCTCGCAGCGGACCGCATCCTCGAGGTGTACCGCGCTAAGCCGAACTTCGTGCTCGGCCTGGCCACCGGCTCCTCGCCGCTGAAGCTCTACGCAGAGCTCGTGCGCCGCTACGAGGCCGGTCAGATCTCCTTTGCCCAGGTTCGTTCCTACAACCTCGACGAGTACGTGGGCCTGCCCCGCGACCACTACGAGGGTTACGCGAACTTCATCCACCGCAACCTCGTCGACCTCGTCGACATGCCCGAGGGTGCGGCACACGGCCCCGACGGCTGGTGTGATGACCTCGAGGCCGGCGCTGCCGCCTACGACGAGGCCATCAAGGCCGACGGCGGCATCGACATCCAGGTCCTCGGCATCGGCTCTGACGGCCATATCGGCTTCAATGAGCCCGGTGGCACCCTCGCGTCGCGCACCCACGTGGGTGTCCTGACCGAGCAGACCCGCCGTGACAACGCCCGCTTCTTCGATGGTGACATCGACCAGGTCCCCACGCACTGCGTGACCCAGGGCCTGGGCACGATCATGGACTCGCGCGCCCACATCTTCATCGCCACGGGTGAAGGCAAGGCCGACGCGGTCAAGGCCATGATCGAGGGCGGCGTCACCCAGCGTTGGCCCGCGTCCATCCTCCAGCACCACCCCGACGTCACCGTGCTCCTCGACGAGGCCGCCGCCTCCAAGCTCGAGCTCGCAGACTTCTACAAGGAGGTCTGGGAGAAGGAACACCTGTGAGATAGGTTCCCTACCCGGTTGCCCCGGCCTCGTCAATGCGAGGCCGGGGCTTTACTGTGACGTCTTTCTTCGCTCCCGGCGCACGCGCGCCACCCGTTGGAAGGACCCCCAGGCACGTACAATGGTCCCCATGCGTAATGCCCTCGACGAACCCACCGGCCCCTCCGCGCCCTCAGGTCCCTCCACCGCGTCCTCGACCGGTCTGCTGGAGCGTACCGAGACCCGCAAGGAGCGCACCGGTGGGGACGGCGATCGCTTCGCCCACTTCGTGCGCAAGGACAAGGCGAACTCGTCCATGGTGACGGGGCAGCCCGTCGTTGCCCTGTGCGGCAAGGTCTGGATCCCTACCCGCGACGCCTCGCAGTACCCGGTGTGCCCCACCTGCAAGGAACTGCGCGACTCGATGGGAAAGAACGGGCGTAACTGGCCCTTCTCCGACGGTGGAAAGGGCTCCGACAAGTGAGCGAGACGACCCGGCGCGCACCCGTTGGCAGGCTGCGCGCCTGGCAGGCCGCTGCCTTGGACCGCTACATGGCGACCTCCCCGCGTGACTTCCTGGCGGTCGCGACACCGGGCGCAGGTAAGACGACCTTCGCCCTGACGCTTGCGACCGAGCTGATCGCCCGCGGCATCGTCGACAAGCTGACCGTCGTGTGCCCCACCGAGCACCTCAAGGGGCAGTGGGCCTCGAGCGCTGCGCGCTTCGGCATCCACATCGACCCCGACTTTACGAACTCGCAGGGCGTTGCCGGCTCCCACTTCGATGGCGTGGCCGTCACCTACGCGCAGATTGGCTCCAACCCGGCCGTCCACGCGGCGCGCACCCGGGCCTACCGCACACTCGTCATCCTCGACGAGATCCACCACGCCGGCGACTCCCTGTCGTGGGGCGACGGCGTGCGCGAGGCCTTCACGGACGCGACGCGCCGCCTGGCTCTGACGGGTACGCCCTTCCGTTCCGACACCTCTCCGATCCCCTTCGTCACCTACGAGGAGGACGAGGAGGGCATCCGACGCTCGCGCGCCGACTACACCTACGGCTATGGTGACGCCCTCAAGGATGGCGTCGTTCGCCCCGTCCTGTTCATGTCGTACTCGGGTCAGATGGCCTGGCGCACCAGCGCGGGCGACGAGGTCAGTGCCCGCCTGGGCGAGCCCCTCACCAAGGACATGATGAAGCAGGCCTGGCGCACCGCCCTGGACCCGAAGGGCGAGTGGATTCCCGCCGTCCTGCGCGCCGCCGACCTGCGCCTCGAAGAGGTGCGCCGCGCCGTGCCAGACGCGGGCGGCCTCGTCATCGCCTCCAATCAGGAGCATGCGCGCGCCTACGCCCGCCACCTGCGCCTGATCACCGGCAAGGCCCCCACGATCGTCCTGTCCGATGACGCGGACGCCTCCGACCGCATTTCCGAGTTTGCCGACTCCACCGACAAGTGGATGGTCGCTGTGCGCATGGTGTCCGAGGGCGTCGACGTGCCCCGCCTCGCGGTCGGCGTCTACGCGACGAATGCCTCGACGCCTCTGTTCTTTGCTCAGGCGATCGGCCGTTACGTGCGAGCCCGTCGCCGCGGCGAGACGGCCACCGTATTCATTCCCTCCGTCGTGCCCCTGCTGACGCTCGCTGGCGGCATGGAGGTTGAGCGCGACCATGCGCTGGATCGCCCCAAGCGCGATGAGGCCAGCGAAGACGACATGTGGAATCCCGAGGATGCTCTCGTCGCGGCCGCGAACCGCGAGGAGAAAGCCTCCTCCGACCTGCTCTCACAGTTCGAGGTTCTGGGTGCGGACGCCGAGTTCGACGGCGTCCTCTTCGACGGTGCCGCGTGGGGCGCGGGTGCCGAGGTCGGCTCCGAGGAAGAGCAGGAATACCTGGGTATTCCCGGCCTGCTGGACGCCGACCAGGTGACGACCCTGCTTCGCGCCCGCCAGGCCGACCAGGTTGCCGCCCAGAAGAAGACCCGCGCCGCGCAGAAGATGCGTGAAGAAAACGCAGGCATCCCCGCCCACAAGCTGCGTGCCGCCAAGCGTAAGGAGCTCCAGCACCTGGTCTCTACGTGGTCGCGCCGCTCCGGTGAGACCCACGCGACCATTCACTCGCGCCTGCGCTCGCGCTGCGGCGGCCCCGAGGTCGCCCAGGCTACGACCGAGCAGATCGAGGCCCGCATCGCCCTGCTGCGCGAGTGGTTCGTCGGCCGCCACTGACGCGCGGTTCCACTGCGCCGGCTCCGCGTCAATCTGACACTAGGTAGCGAATGCACGATTGACAGGATTCAACCTGATCAGGAGCAATCAACCCGATCAGAAGGGGTTGAATCTTGCTGATCGGGTGTCACGCCCCGTCGGTAATAAGCCCCGTCGTGGAAAACCTGCTCGAGAGACGCTCCGACAAGCCTCCACCCGAGCCAGACCAGGCAGTGCTGCACTAGATGCAGCAGCAATGCACTAGTTAGGAGGGCATTGCACTGCCTTCTATCTAGTGCAATGCTGCGCCAAGTAGTGCACTGCTGCTTAGAACAAGCTCACGTGCGGCAGGGTAAGCCCCAATGTGTCGTTACATTGCTGTCAACTAAGCTGCGGTAGGCAGTACTGTGCCGCTTAGGGAGCATTACACCACTTAGGGAGCATTACACCACCTCCGAGCTGGTGCAATACCCTGCTAAGTGGTGTAACACCACTTAGCAACAAGCCGCACTGCGGGGACATGTGTGAGTTCGTCATTGGTGACGTGGTGAGCCTGATCCTCCAGACCTGCATCGGGCCGACGCTGAATACGAAAGACACGATCGTCAGGATTCAACCTGATCGGCAGCATTCAACCCGATCAGAAGGGGTTGAATCTTCCCGATCAGGTGTTACACCCCATCGGTAACAACCTTCGTTGTGGAACTAGTCGCCGACGACAGCTCATACTCGCAGCATACGGCCATGCTTCATGCGCGGAGCTACAGGCATGAAAAGCCTCCCGTTCCTCGGACTTTTTGTCGATGTCCAAGAAACGGGAGGCAGTTCAGTGAAGGACGAGGCCAGGGCTTCGTTGAGTGCGAGCTGAGGGTCAGTCGACCTGCTCGTAGCGCGTCGGGATCGCAACCTCGCCCTCGGACAGGCGCCATGCCTGGTAGGGCAGTTCGTTGCGGGCGCGCAGGTGGTGCTCCTGAGCGCGGGACAGCGCCTCGGGACCCCAGGCTTCGGCATCGATCTGGCCGCCGCGGACCAGCTGGACCTGCAGCGGGCGGGCGCCGCGCTCGGCCAGGAGAGCCTGGCCCTCCTCGAAGGACGTACCGACGAGCAGGAGCTCCTCAGTCGCGTAGCCGTCCTCGCCCATGACGCGGCCGGCAACCTTGCGCCCGCCGACCGTGGACTTGGACTCGGCCTTCTTGGCGACAGACACGATCTGGCCGTTACTGTCCTCGCGCTGGACGACCTTGTAGACCAGGGCGGCCGTCGGCACACCCGAGCCCGTCACGAGCTTGGTGCCCACGCCGTAGGAGTCGACGGGGGCCGCGCCCAGCGCGGCGATGGCGTACTCGTCCAGGTCGGAGGTCACCGTGATCTTGGTTGAGGTCGCGCCCATCGCGTCGAGCTGTCCGCGCACCTTGAAGGCCTCGGCGACCAGGTCGCCGGAGTCCAGGCGCACAGCGCCCAGCTCGCCACCCGCAGCGCGTGCGGCCTCGACCGCGTTGATGACGCCCTGCCTGATGTCGTAGGTGTCCACGAGCAGGGTCGTGCCCGCGCCCAGCTTGGCGACCTGGGAATCGAAGGCGTCGCGCTCGCTGTCATGCAGGAGCGTGAACGCGTGGGCGGCCGTGCCGATGCAGCGGATGCCGTAGCGCTTGGCGGCCTCAAGGTCGGAGGTGCCCTGGAAGCCACCGATGATGGCCGCGCGGGCGGCGGAGACGGCGGCACGCTCGTGGGCGCGGCGCGCGCCCATGTCCATGCAGGGACGGCCATGAGCGGCGATCGTCATACGCGAGGCGGCCGAAGCCACGGCGCAGTCGTGGTTGAGGATCGACAGGAGCAGGGTCTCCAGGAGCGTGCAGTCCGCGAAGGTGCCCTCAACGGTGAGCAGGGGAGAGCCGGGGAAGTAGCACTCGCCCTCGGCGTAGCCCCAGATGTCGCCCGTGAAACGCCAC
Source organism: Actinomyces sp. ICM39 (assembly GCF_000282935.1). NCBI lineage: Bacteria > Bacillati > Actinomycetota > Actinomycetes > Actinomycetales > Actinomycetaceae > Actinomyces > Actinomyces sp. ICM39. The sequence continues at coordinate 18,464 of NZ_ALCB01000104.1, read as the reverse complement.
GAGGCGAGGAACTGGGCGGCCTCCTCGGAGATGATCCCCTGGTCTCGCAACCAATCGATCTGCTCCGCGTCGAACTCGAAGCGTTCCAGGGCCTCGAGAATTCGGCCGGTTCCGGCCACGACGCCGAAGCGACGCGTGGCGGGCAGGCGGCGGCCAAACAGCTCAAACGTGCAGCGACGATGCGCGGTGCCATCCTTCAGGGCGGCGTCGAGCATCGTGAGCTCGTACATATCGGTCAGCAATGAAGTAGATGTCGATGCAGGCATACTGTGAGCCTACCTTGAGAAGCGTGTCACCGGGGTGCGAATTTCCTTCCCTGATACACAAATACGTCTTAGTGTTGACATATGACAACGATCTTCCAGCCCGCGTCCCGCACGCACGAGGCACCCACCGCGGTGCCGCGTTGGCGTGCCGTCGTGTGGGACGATCCTGTCAACCTCATGAGCTACGTGAGCGCTGTTTTTCGCCAGTATTTCGGTTATTCCGCGGCTAGAGCGGAGGAACTCATGATGGCCGTTCATACGCGCGGACGTGCCACCGTCTCCACGGGAGTGCGCGAACGCATCGAGGCCGACGTCATGGCCATGCACTCCTACGGTCTACGCGCCACCATCGAAGAGGACCGGGACTGAAGATATGGAAGGCTTCGCTCTTCGAGACGGTGTCTACGCCTCGTCGATGAGCGACGACGAGGCGCTCCTCCTGCGTCAGTTGGCGACGGAGGTTCTCGTCGTCTTGGATGATCCCGGTGAGTACGCCGCGACCTCGTCCATGGTGAACGCCGCCACCGAGACCGAACAGCGACGAGACGAACCCCACGAACGTACCCTGCGTATGCTGCTGCCCTCGATGAGTGAGGATGACGAAGACGCTGGCCGCCTGCGCGCCCTGACCGAGGATTCTCTGCGCACCGACAAATCTGTCCGTTTGCGCGCCATCGTCGGCGATCTTGACCACATCGTCCACGGCGAGAGTGACACCCTCAGGATCCAGCCCGAGGCCGTGTGGTCCTGGCTGGGGGCTCTCAATGACATCAGGCTGGGCTTAGCCGCTGAGCTGGGCCTATCGGATCAACAAGACGCGCAGCGCATCGAAGAATTGGCGCTCAGTGAGCCGACGGGGGAGCGCTCGCAAACCGTCGCCGCCATCTATATGCTCATCACATGGTGGCAGGACTCACTCCTAGAAGCCGTCAATAATTCTGAGTAACGCATAAGGTCGTCATATGAACAACGCCCCGATCGGAATTTTCGACTCGGGCCTAGGTGGGCTGACGGTGGCGCGCGCAGTCATCGACAAGCTGCCCGACGAAGAGATCATCTACCTGGGCGACACCGAGCACACGCCTTACGGCCCGCGAGCTATCGCGCAGGTTCGCTCGCTGACGCTGTCCGCCCTCGACGAGCTGGCCTCGCGCGGCGTTAAGGCGCTCGTCATCGCCTGCAATACCGCCACGGCGGCGGCGCTTGCGGATGCCCGGGAACGCTACTGGATCGATGCCGGCATCCCCGTCATCGAGGTCATTACCCCTGCCGCGCGCCAGAGCGTCATCGCCACCCGCAACCACCACGTCGGCGTCATTGGCACGAAGGCCACCATCCAGTCCGAGGCATACCTGCGCGCGCTCGCGGCCGTCCCCGGGCTGACGGTTAGCCAGCAGGCGTGCCCCGCTTTCGTCGACTTCGTCGAGGCCGGGGTGACCACGGGCGAGGAGATCGAGGCTGTGGCGCGCGAGTACCTGACGCCGCTGAAGGAAGCGGGCGTGGACACGCTGATCCTGGGGTGCACGCACTACCCGCTGCTTACCGGCGTCATTGGCCGAATTATGGGCGAGGGAGTCACGCTCGTGACCTCCTCGGAAGCGACCGCGAACGTCACCTATAACGAGCTCGTGGACCGCGGGCTCCTTCACGATCCGTGGCCCGCTGGTGAGGGGCCGCAGTATCAGTTCCTGGCCACGGGCGCTTCCGACGCGTTCCCGCGCCTGGCTCGCCGTTTCCTCGGCCCCGAGGTGGGCTCCGTTGCCCGCGTGAACACCGGCGGTGGTATCGCGTGAAGCTGACTGTTATCGGCACTACCGGTTCGATGTCTGGCCCGGAGTCGCCGGCATCGTCCTACCTGGTTCAGGCTCGCGGCATCGACCCGCGATCGGGGGAAGAACGGACCTTCTCGCTCGTGTGCGACATGGGGCCGGGGTCTTTCGGCGCGCTGTGGGCTCATGTGTGCCCGTGCGAGCTCGACGCCCTCGCGCTGTCGCACTGCCACGCCGACCACATGGGCGACATCATCTCCCTCCAGGTTTATCGCAAGTGGGGCCCGGGAGCGGCCGCATCCGCGCTGCCCCTGTACGGTCCCGCCGAGACGCTGCGCCGCGTGCGCCAGATCGAAGACGCCCCGGACGATGAGGCATACGAGGTCGAATTCGCCTTCACCCACATGCAGCTGGGCGAGGCCTACCGGGTCGGACCCATGACGATCCGCCCCTACCGGGCCCTGCACCCGGTCGAGGCGTACGGCCTGCGTATCGAAGGACCCTCCGAGGAGGATCCCGAGCGCCTCGTGTCCCTGTTCTACACGGGCGACACCGACCTGTGCGACACGATCATCGAAGGCGCCCGCGGGGTTGACGTGTTCCTCAGTGAGGTCGGCTTCACGAGCGACGAGACCGAGCCTGACATGCACATGGATGGCGTGCGCGCGGGCGAGGTTGCCACGCGAGCCGGAGTGGGCCGCATGATCGCGACCCACATCCAGCCCTGGACGCCCCGTGATCGGGTGGCCTCTGAAGTCCGACAGACCTGGTCGGGTCCCCTCGACTTCGCGACCTCGGGAATGCAGGTCATCCTCTGAGCCTACCCTCGCCCCACCGGTGGGTGAGGCGAGGTGGTTCTTTGGTCAGTCGCTAGACGTCGAGTACGAGGCGTTGTGTCGCTTCCACTCCGCCAGGTATGTGGCCACGCGCGCCGGTCCTGAAGCCTCGGACCATCCGTGATTCTTGTGACGCAGCAGAATCTTGCGCGTTCCCAGTGAGGGAAGAGGCGTGATGCGCATGCCCTCCGTGTGGGCCCCGGCCAGCGCCATGGCCGGAAGGATCGTCGATCCCGTGCGGGCGCGCACGAGGGCACGGGCGGCCTCGTAGGTCGCGTAGAGGTGGGGCGCCCATCGCGTATCCGGGAACGCCTTCGTGATACGGCGCATGACGTGGTCGCCGCTGGTGCCCGGATTGACGCGCAGCCAGGTGAGGTCCGCGAGGTCTTCAATCGAGCCAATCGGGGGAGCGGAGTCGGGAGTGACGAGCACCCAGGGTTCGTCGAGGAAGGGGATGTCCGTGTAGCCGCGAGGGGCCAGACCCGGGTCCTCGTCTCGTTCAATGACGAGGATGTCGTACTGGCCCGTGCGCAGTGCCGCCATGCCGGGGGTTTCTTCGGTTTCCTCGATGCGCAGGTCGACGCCTGGGAGTGCGTCGAGGAGGTCGGGGAGCGCGGGGATGAGGGTCGATCTGCAGATCGTCAGGAACGCCCCGATGGTGACCGTTCCCGTGACCTGTCCCGTCAGAGGGCGCAGGGCCTTGAGGGCTTCTTCGATGTCGGCGTTGATGCGTTCGCCGGCCTCGGCGACGATCGTGCCGGCGGGGGTGAGAATCGCGCCGGATGTGGTGCGCTCGACGAGCTTGAGGCCGACTTCCTCCTCGAGTTTTTGAATCTGCTGGGACACTGCGGAGGGCGAGACCATGAGGATGTCCGCGGCGGCAACGATGCCGCCTTCTCGTGCGACGGACAGAAGGAAAGGCAAGCGGCGGGGGTCGATGTCCACGCGAACTCCTTGGTTAAGTGAAACTGTAAGATAACTATAGAACCATTCAATTGTGCTTGACTAGCGGAAGGTGCATCATATGAGTCATGACGATCTCATCTCTTGTAATTCCGGTTCTCGGTTGGCTGGGTGCGGGCGCCTCTATCGCCGCCTACTACCTGGTTTCTTCCAAGCGCTTTGCTCCTGATTCCCTGCGCTACCACTCCCTGAATGTCTCCAGCTGCATCCTGCTGGCCCTTGCCTGTGCGTCCACCGGTGCGTGGCCGTCCTTCCTGACCAACGCCATTTTCATCGGCGTCGGCTGCACCATGATCTGGCGCGTGCGCGACCGCCTCGCGCGTCGCGTCATGCAGGTCGTTCGCTTCTTCGACGTGCGCCGTTACCTGCCGCGCCGCATGCGACTGGCGCGAGCTCGCTGACTCTTCGTTGAATTGGGGAAGTGAGGGGGCAGGACGTGGGCCTGCCCCCTCACTCTATCCACCGGCCGATCAATTAAGAAAAACGAATCTCCTCAGTCAAGACTTTTTCAAGTATTATCAAGGAAAAGTCCGTAAGAAAAGCTTCACAGAAAAATTAGAAAATATCGATGGAAAAAATGGGCACGTAGGCGCATCATGTCAGTACGACGCGGTGACAGATCCATCGCACGGTACTCAAAGAGGAGCACACAATGTCTCGTTTCGTCGCATCACTCCTTCATCGCCTCACCCATCACCGCAGGGTGCGCCAACAGCGCAACCCCCTGCAGTTCTCGATGGACCGCCCCATCTTCGGCAACCTCGTCGCCCGTTGATGGCGCGCCTGCGGGCGCAACACACAAGTGCCGGACACCCTCGGGTGCCCGGCACATTTGTGTCTGCGGTGCTTCTCAGCCGCGCAGGTACTCCACGATGTGGGGCATGAGGGCGCGGAAGGCGATGCCGCGGTGGCTGATCGCGTTCTTCTGTTCCGCACTCATCTGAGCGGTCGTGACCTCGAAGCCCTCGGGGACAAAGATCGGGTCGTAGCCGAATCCGCCGTCGCCGCGAGGGGAACGCGTCAGGGTGCCGCGCACCTCGCCGCGCTCGACGAACTCGCGACCGTCCGGGGTCACGAGAACTGCGGCCGACACGAAGGCCGCGCCGCGGTGGGCGTCGGGAACGTCGGAGAGCTGATCGATGAGCAGACGTAGGTTCGCCTCGTCATCCCCGTGGGAGCCAGACCAACGCGCGGAGAAGATGCCGGGCGCCCCGCCCAGCACGTCCACCGTGATACCGGAGTCGTCGGCAATGGCAGCCAGGCCGGTGGCGCGAGCCAGAGCGCGGGCCTTGATGAGGGAGTTCTCCTCGAAGGTCACCCCATCCTCGACCGGGGAAGCCACGTCGAAATCGCTCATGCGAGCCACGCATCCGGCCTCGAAGCCCTCCCATGCGGGGGCCAGGATGGCCTCAAGCTCGCTGACCTTGTGCGCGTTGGAGGTCGCGAAGACCAGGCGCGCGCTCACGGGCGCACCTCGACGCGCTCCATGAGGGGAGCCTCGAGCGCGAGCTTCTGCGCCTGAGCGAGCTGGGCGTTACCCAGGGTCGCCAGGTCCAGCAGCTCGCCCAGCTCATCGCGGTTGAAGGGGGCGTGCTCGGCGGTGCCCTGGACCTCGATGAAGCGGCCATCACCCGTCTGGACGACGTTCATGTCGGTTTCGGCGCGCACGTCCTCAACGTAGGGCAGGTCCAGCATGGGGGTGCCGTCGATGACGCCCACGGAGATCGCGGAGATCGAATCGGTGAGGACCTTGGCGGAGGGCTTGAGGATGCCCTGCTCCTTCGCCCAGCTCACGGCGTCGGCGAGGGCCACGTAAGCGCCAGTGATCGCTGCGGTGCGGGTACCGCCATCGGCGCGCAGAACGTCGCAGTCCAGGACGATGGTGTTCTCGCCGAGCGCGGAGACGTCGACGATGCCGCGCAGGGAGCGGCCAATGAGGCGCGAGATTTCTTGGGTGCGGCCGCCGACCTTGCCCTTGATGGACTCACGGGAGGAACGCTGCTCGGTTGCGCGCGGGAGCATCGAGTACTCGCCGGTCACCCAGCCCTCGCCGGAGTCGCGCTTCCAGCGCGGCACGCCCTCAGTGAAAGAAGCGACACACAGGACGCGGGTGTTGCCGAACTCGATGAGAACGGAACCCTCACCGGTGCCCGACCAACCGCGGGTAATGGAGACGGGACGGAGCTGGGACGGGGTGCGCCCATCGGCGCGCAGGGGAGTATTTGTCATACTGCCTAGGGTAGCCCACCGCGTTACCGTGGAGTTATGAGTCTTGATCTACCTCTCGTCCGCGGTCACGTCGACCCGGCCGTCGCGCTACGCGAATCCGTGGCTCCCGCGGCGCTGGTGCGTGCCGGTGAGGCCGATGTCATTGTCGTCGACCCGTCCGGTTTCGTTCTTCTCGACGAGGTTGAGGCATCCTCCTCGGGAGCCCCTGTCCTGCGGCGCCTGAGTGGGGACGAGGCCACGCGCGCGCTTGAGGGAGCCACTGCCTCGTTCATCGGGGTCGTGGGTGGTCGGCCTGTTGTCGCGATCGAGACGAGTCGGGACGAGGCGTGGGGGCGCTGGGAGCACCTGCGTGCGGTCGGCTGGCAGCTTGGCGGAGACGACGCGGCCCTGGCGCTGACCGCGCTCGCGCTCGCGGGATGGCACGCGAACTATCGCTACTGCCCGCGTTGTGGTGCGCCGGTGCAGCTGGTGTCCGGTGGATGGGCCGCGCGATGCGAGACGTGCGACCGGCTTGAATATCCGCGCCAGGACCCGGCCATCATCGTCCTCGTCCAGGACCATGACGGGCGTGTGCTCCTGGCGCACAACGCCCTGTGGCGCCCCGGATTCGTCTCCATCATCGCCGGCTACGTCGAGGCAGGGGAATCCCCGGACGTCACGGTCGCCCGCGAGGTCGCCGAGGAGGTCGGCGTCGAGATCGAGACGCCCACCTACGTCGCGACGCAGCCCTGGCCATTCGGACGCTCGCAGATGATGGGCTACCGGGCTCGCACCGTCTCGCCGCACCCGACCCCGCAGGCGGACGGCGTGGAGATCGAGTGGGCGCGCTTCTACAGCCGCGACGAGCTGACGCGCGCGCTCGAATCTGGGGAGATCAGCGCCCCCGGTCGCGCCTCGATTGCCTACGCCCTGCTGCGGGAGTGGTACGGCGACGAGCTGCCGAGCGGCCCGGACGGCGCGGGACGCAACTGAGGGCGGGCGATGGAACAATGGGGACCATGAACCCCGAGGAACTGCTGGATGCCCTGGACCCCGATCAGCGCGCCGTCGCCACGCAGGTGGCTGGCCCGCTCGCTGTTCTGGCGGGCGCGGGCACCGGCAAGACCCGTGCGATCACGTACCGCATCGCGTACGGGGCGGCCGTCGGCGCCTTCGACCCATCCAACGTGCTCGCCGTGACCTTCACGCAGCGTGCGGCTTTCGAGATGCGCCACCGCCTCGCCCAGCTGGGGGTTCCCAAGGCTCAGGCACGCACCTTCCACTCCGCGGCACTGCGCCAGCTGCGCCATTTTTGGCCCACCGTCGTGGGCGGTCCGCTGCCCGACGTCATTCCGCACAAGGCCTCCCTCGTTGCGGCCTCCGCAGCGCGTCTGGGGATCACGATTGACCGCACGAACGTGCGCGACATTGCAGCCGAGGTTGAATGGGCCAAGGTGTCGATGATCGATGCCGCACACTACGCCTCGCGCGTGGCTCGCCTGCGCCGTGACGTGCCCGCCGGGTTGGATGCGGGCGACATGGCGCGCCTCCTCGACGTCTATGAGGACGCGAAGAACGAACGCGGTGTCATTGATTTCGAGGACATCCTCATCTATCTGTGCGGCATGCTGCAGGAACGTGCCGACGTCGCCTCGATCGTGCGCAAGCAGTACCGCTCCTTCGTGGTCGATGAGTTCCAGGACGTCAACCTCCTCCAGGCTCGTCTGCTCGACCTGTGGCTGGGTGGGCGCCACGACGTGTGCGTCGTCGGCGACGTCGCACAGACCATCTACTCCTTCACGGGTGCGTCCCCGGACTACCTGACTGGTTTTGGGCGCAAGCATCCGGGCGCACGCATCGTCGAGCTGACCCGCGACTACCGTTCGACCCCGCAGATCGTGAGTGTGGCGAACGACGTCCTGGCGCGCTCGAGCCAGCGCGAGGGTACGGTGCGCCTGTCCAGCCAGCGCGACGGCGGCGCTCAGGTTACCTACCGCACCTACGACGACGATCGAGCCGAGGCCGAGGGCGTCGCAGCCTCGATTGCCGACCTTATTGCGGGAGGCATGGCACCCCATTCGATCGCTGTCCTCATGCGGACGAACGGCCAGTCCCAGGCCTTCGAGGAGGCCCTGGGGGCGCGCGGCATCCCCGTGGCCGTCGCCGGGGGCAAGCCCTTCTTCGCTCGTGACGACGTGCGTACCGCCATCTCGCGCCTGCGGGCCGCGGCGGCGGCCGCCACCGACGACGGGAGCGTGGGCGAGATTGTGCGCGAGGTCCTGTCGGGCGTTGGCTGGGCGCCCGAGGCACCCTCCGGCCAGGCGGGATCCGAGCGCTGGTCGAACATGAACGCGATCGTCGGCTGGGCGGATGACAGCAAGGCGGAGACGCTCGCCGCGTTCGTTGCGGAGCTCGACGAACGAGTCGCCTATCAGGTCGAACCGGACAAGGCCGGCGTTGAGCTGGCCACCATTCACGCCGCCAAGGGCCTCGAATGGGACGCCGTCTTCCTCGTCGGCGTCGCCGAAGGCCTCCTGCCGATCTCCTACGCAAAGACCGCGGCCGCCCGTGAGGAGGAGCGTCGCCTGCTGTATGTGGCCGTTACCCGTGCCCGTGACCTGCTGACCCTGTCGTGGGCGCGCTCGCGCGGCGCCGATGGGCGAGGGAAGCGCAAGCGCAGTCGCCTCCTCGACGGCATCTGGCCCGAAGACACACGAGTGGGCGCGCCGAAGAAGAAGGCGCGTGCCTCCGCCCGCGCCCTCAACCAGGCCTTCGAGGAGGAGGCATCGCCCCAGGCTATCGAGCTCTTTGGGCGCCTCAAGGCGTGGCGCCTCGAGGTCTCACGCCAGGCGGGCGTGCCGCCGTTCGCCGTGTTCACCGATCAGACCCTGCGCGACATCGCCCAGGCCATGCCAAAGAATACGACGCAGCTGCGTGTCATCCGCGGCATCGGCGACGTGAAAGTGCAGCGCTTCGCCGCCCCGGTTCTTGCGCTCGTGCGCGGCGAAGAGGTCGTCGTCGACGAAGGCGCCTGAGCTAGGAATCGAGCCCGTTGATGCCACACACGCAGCGGCTGGCGGGTTCCACGTCTTCGACGCGTACCGACCCGTCATCGCAAATGGTCGCTACCTGTGCGCACTGCGACTCGGTGAGCGCCCCCGAGACGAAGTCCATCACCAGCTGACCCACGCGTTGGGCCGCCGCGAAGTGAGCCAGCAGAGCCAGCGGCGCGAGCGGCCACGCTTCCAGCTCACGCAGGTGCGTCAGATGGAACGGGTCCTGCGCTGCGCGAGCAAGCTGCGAGCACTGGTAACAGGGGGTCACCCCCGGGATGACGAACGGACCCACCTCGTAGGAGTGCTCGCCACGCGTCACGATCAGATGAGGGGTGTCGTGAGCGGTGAGCTCGAACGGTATCCCCGGATCGACGACTCGATCCGCCGACACAATCGAAAGCTCGGGCGGACACTGGGAGTACAGACGGGGCAGCGGGATGAGATCACGAAGCGTACGGCGCACCGCGCGGTGGCGAGGGGTGCCCGTGTAGTGCCCGCCGAATACGCGATCCCAATCCTCGTCGACCAGGGAATGAGTCTCGATCGACAGCGACAGTGATAGCGTGTCGACGAGACTGTGGAGCGCGAGGAGCGTCGCCGGAACCGCTCCGACAATGCCGAGTGCAAGGTGGGGGAGTGCCTCGCTTCCGTCGGTGAGGCGTGCCTCAGTCAGAGCCGCGAGAAGCTCGGGCGATGCCTGAACATCGTCGCGCTCGCGGGCTGGGTGTGCCTGATGGCTCAGCCAGAGCTGGTCGCTCGCGTGCAGATTGTCGAGCAAGACGTGTCGAGCGCGGTCCCCGCCAACTTGTACGCTGCCCGGGCCTCGCCAGAGAACCGCCGTATTATGTGCCAGGTTCATGTCAATCTCCTTCAGTTTGTAGCTGATGGAGCCATCATGGACCCGTGTGATGAGCGTGCGGGGGCGTTTGAAAAATCTGTGGAAAACTTGTCAGATCTTTTTGGAGCGAATCAGTTCGTCTTGTTCGGATCGTCCGATTCTCCGGGGTCCGAGGATGATTCATCCGAGCCTGCCGAGGCCTCGTCCCCCGGCTCCAGCCCGTCCGCCCAGCCGAGCGTTCCATCGAGAAGAGAGTTGAGCGCGGCGTCGATATCCGCGTCCTCCTCAGCCGCCGCTCGCCGCAGCGTCAGGAACGTGTCGGGCGTTGCCAGCTCCGTCTCCGAGGGGACCATATCCGGGTGCGACCACAGGGCTTCGCGGGCATCGCGACCACCGTCGGCCTCCACCAGCGTAAAGATGGAGGCAGCTCCCCGGGCCTGGCGCGGGCGCATCTTGAGGCCCATGAGGGTCCCCAGAATCTCCTCCGCGGGACCACCCGAGGCACGGCGTCGACGCATCATCTCGCGCAGCGCGTCCGCGTGGGGGAGATAGGGCAGCGTCGCGCGGGCCGTGACGACCTCGACCCAGCCCTCGATGAGGGCAAGCATGGTCTCCAAACGGGTGAGCGCGCGGCGCTGGTCCGGCGTCGTCGACAGCGCAAACACGCCGCCGCTGAGCGCCGACTCCACCGACGACGGGTCAGAGGGGTCAACCGAGCGGGCGGCCTCGGTGATTGCCTCCGTATCGATCGCGATCTGAGAGGCGTAGCGCTCGACCGCGCGCACGAGGTCACCCTCCAGCCACGGCACGGACGCGAAGAGACGTCGGTGGGCTGCTTCCCGGACAGCGAGGAACTGACGAACCTCGTCGAAGGGAATGTCGAGCCCCTCGGAGAACTGGGCGATGTTGTGGGGCAGGAGCGCCGCGTGCGAGGTGTCCGACAGGGGAATGCCTGTGTCGTAGGTGCCGAAGGACTCGCCCGCCAGGGCTGCCAGCACACGCGAGATCTGCGCGGAGAACATCATCGCGGAGAGGCGTGGCATCATCTCCTGCGTCTTGCCCAGCATTGCAGCCATGCCGTCGGGCAGCGACGGGGAATCCTCGAGGCCGCCCTCTCCAAACTGCTCCGACAGAGCCGCTGAGAGTGCGCGCGACACGTTCAGGGCGATCGGCTCGCAGATGCGCTTCCACGTGGGGATCGTGTTCTCCACCCACGACACCCTGCTCCACACGCCTCGGGTCACGGGACCCGAGGCGAAATCCGTGACTGCGTCGAGCCACAGGTCTGCGACCGTCATCGCCTGGCGAGCCGCCTCGGCCTCGGTGGCGGTGGGGGCCGGATCGCCGCTGGCGTAGGCGGCCTGCTTTGCGCCGTCCTCCACCAAACGCCAATTGACAGGACCCGCCGTCGTGTTCATGAGGAACTGGAACTGACCCATCGCCGCACGCATGCGCGCAGGATCGGAAAACTCCGCGGGCAGGTTCGCGGGATCAAAACCCTGGGCCTGCAAAGCGCGAGCGGCCTCCGCCGCGGCCTCGTCGCCCAACACGGAGCGCAGGAAATCCTCAAAGGGGGTGCCGGACTCGTTCTCGTTCATGAATTCAGCCTAGCGAGCACGCGTGCGACCGGGCTGACAAATCTCTGCGAAAACGCTGAGAGCTGAACGCAGCAGGCGGGGCGCGCGTGCGGTCGGGCCTCGCGTGGGACACAATGACACGGTGAGTGACATGGAGATGACCTCGTCAGTTGACCGTCTACTAGCCTTCGAGCAAGCCCCGACGAAACGTGCGCCGATCGTCAGCTGGCGCATCCTCACGGCAGTCCTGGCCGTCCTCGCGATGGTCATCATTCTCTTCGTGATCCCCGTCCCCTTTGTGGTCTCCAGCCCCGGACCGACCATCAATGTGTTGGCGTCCAACGAACAAGGTGTGCCCGTCTTCACTGTCGAAGGAACTAATCCTGAGACGGGGGAATCCGTGCAACAGGACGAGCCTCAATCCAGCCCGTACGAGGCGCCTGCGAAGCCGGGGCAGGGTCAGCTGCGCATGGTGACGGTCTCCGAATCGGGGGCTCCCGACGCCCGCCTGAACTTTGCTCAGCTCATTGCCGCGTACTTGGACCCGCACAGCACGATCACCGACTATGAGTCGAAGTATCCCCAGGGAACCACCCGCGAGCAGAACAACGAGGCTCAGCTGGCGATGATGCGTAATTCGCAGACGACCTCCCAGGTTGCCGCGCTCGAATACCTTGGATGGGATGTCCCCGCCACCGTCACGATCGAGGGTGCGGTCGAGGGATCCAACGCTGACGGGATCGTCGAGAAGGGAGACATCCTGCGCGCTATCACCACCCCGGATGGAACGCGCCACGACGTGACGGATGCCAGTACGCCCTTCTCGCTCATGCGCACGGTCCCCGCGGGATCGCAGATGACGCTGACGGTCGAGAGAAACGGTGAGACCCGCGAGCTCTCCTTCGACTCTGTCGCGGCCTCGGCCACGGAAAGCGGATCCAAGCTGGGCATCTATCTCTCCGTGCAGCCCACCCTGCCCGTCACGATTTCCTTCAACCTCGACGGCATCGGAGGACCCAGCGCAGGCATGATGTTCTCCCTGGCCATCATCGACCGCATGACGCCGGGCGACATGACGGGTAACAACGCAATCGCCGGGACCGGCACCATGTCCTACGACGGTCAGGTCGGGGCCATCGGCGGCATCCAGCAGAAGCTGTGGGGCGCCCATCGCGATGGGGCCCAGTGGTTCCTCGCCCCCAGCACCAACTGTTCCGAGGTCGTCGGACACGTTCCCGACGGCCTGCGCGTCGTCTCGGTATCCACCCTCGATGAGGCTGTCTTCGCGGTTCGCTCCATCGCCGACGGTACGGGAGACACCCTGCCGACCTGCCAGTAGTGCTCTCACGCTCGCCCACCGCCCACGGGCAGGAGGGGTGACAAAGGGCCCCGGCCTCGTCCTTCTGGTCCGGACGAGGCCGGGGCCTCCTCTATGCTCTCAGGCTTCCTCCTCCGTCACGGGCTCGAGGGATGCGCGCAGGGCGTCGACCAGCGCGGGGACGAGCGCCGAGCCCTGCCCGACCTTGTCGTCGGAGTCGAAGGCGCGGGTACGCAGCGCGCACCAGGACTCGCCCGTGCGCATGACTCCCACCGCGAGACGCACATCAGTGCGCAGCGGGTGGTTGGCGACGAACGCGAGGGCCTCCTCGGGATCCTCGGGGGCCTCGTCCTCGACCTCCGGAGGAACGACGATGCGCTCAACCGTGATTGCGGCACCCGGCACCGTCTCCGGCCACGCCAGGTGAGCCAGGACCTGCTCAATATCGTCGTCGGCCAGGTCCTCCTGGATGATCGCGCTCAGGTGCTCATCGCTGCCATCCCACCCCGAACGCAGCTGCTCGGCGATGTCAGCCGGCAGATTCGGGTCAGCCAGAAGCATCGCCGTCGGCACCAGCGCGTAGATCGAGGGCGCGTGATCCCACCCCACACGGGCAGCGCCCTTCTCGATATCGACAACCACATTGGCCAGCGCGATCTCGCGCGCGCTCGGCATCATCTCAACAGTCATGCCTCCCATAATCTCACGGAGAGCGAATAAGACCGAGGCGAAGTTACACCTGTGCCCGGCTACACTGGTTGGGAGCTATCGGTTTGACAGAGAGGAATGCCGTGAGCTTCGATTTTTCAGTCTTTCCCCCGGGTGGAGCGCGTGCTCCGCGAGACCCCGATCGTGCGCGTGCGCAACTCAAGGTGCGTAAGCCTGGCCCCGCCGGCATCACGATCGCAGCGCTGCTGATCATCGGAGCCGTCATCTATGCGGCTTCCATCGTGTGGACCGAGATCCTGTGGTTCCGCCAGATGAGCGCCACTCGCGTCATCCTCACCCAGTGGGGTGCGCACATCGGCCTCTTCGTCGTTGGCTTCATCGTGGCGACCGCTCTCGTCTACTTCTCGATGGCCTTCGTCTACCGTCACCGCACCTCCTCGTCGAGGGGCGAGGCCTCGGCCGCCCTGCGCGGGTACCAGGAGGCCCTCGAACCCATGCGTCGCCTCGCCTTCTGGGGTGTCGCGCTCTTCTTTGGCTTCACCAACGGCGCCCGCCTGGCCACCGAATGGCAGACGCTCTTGCAACTCCTCAACCGATCCTCCTTCGGGCAGGTTGACCCCCAGTTCGGGCTTGACATCTCCTTCTTCGTGTTCGTGCTGCCCGCTCTCAAGGTGCTCGTCTCCTTCCTCATGACGGTCACCGGCATCGGCCTGGTCGCGGCGATCATCGTGTCCTACCTGTACGGCACGATCCGCCTGACTCCGCGCCCTCACGCCTCCAAGCAATCGCGCCTGCAGACCGGCATGATGGCTGCCTGCCTGTCCCTGTTCATCGGCGTGAACTACTGGCTGGGCCGCTACGAACTACTCACCTCGGACTCGGGTTCCATCCACGGCGCCATGTACTCCGACATCAACGCGACGCTGCCCGCTCACTCGATTCTGGCCGTCATCTCCGGCCTCGTTGCACTCCTCTTCGTGGTCGCTGCCTTTAAGGGCACGTGGCGCCTGCCCGTCGCCGGTGTCGCCGTGACGGTCGTTGCCGCGCTCGTCCTCGCTGGCGCGTACCCCGCCCTCGTCGAACAGTTCCGCGTGCGCCCCAACCAGCGCAGCCTTGAATCTCCCTACATTCAGCGCAACATCGACGCCACGCTGGCCGCCTACGGCCTGCAGGACGTCGACTATCAGACCAACTACGACGCGGCCACCACGGCCTCGGCGGGACAGTTCGACAACGAATCGCTGACCTCCCAGGTGCGTCTGCTCGACCCGCAGGTCATTACGAAGACCGTCCAGCAGCTCCAGCAGTCGCGCCTGTACTACGGCTTCAACTCCGGGATGAAGGTCGACCGCTACAACGTCGGTGGCGAGCGCCGTGACACCGTCATTTCGGTGCGCGAACTCAACCTCTCGGGCCTGTCCGCCGAGCAGCAGACCTGGGTCAACCAGCACACCGTCTACACGCACGGCTACGGCGCGGTCGCCGCCTACGGTAACCAGCTGACCAGCGACGGCCTGCCCTCCTACTGGGAGCAGTCCGTGCCCTCGGTCGGCGAGATGGGTGACTACGAGGAGCGCGTCTACTTCAGCCCCGGCTCGCCCGACTACTCGATTGTCGGAGCCCCCGAAGGCGCTGAGCCGCAGGAACTCGACTACCCGGACGACACCGCGGTCGGCGGCCAGGTCTCCACGACTTTCGTCGGCAACGGCGGCCCCTCCGTGGGCAACGTGTGGAACAAACTCCTGTACGCGATCAAGTTCGGCTCCACGGACCTGTTCTTCTCCTCTCAGACGAACGAGGCCTCGCAGATCCTCTACGACCGTGATCCTCTCCAGCGCGTCGCTAAGGTCGCCCCCTACCTGACACTCGAACAGTCCGCCTACCCGGCGGTCGTCGACATGGACGGTGACGCCTCGACCCCCAAGCGCCTTGTGTGGGTCGTCGACGCGTACACGACCACGAACAACTACCCCTACGCCCAGCACGAGACACTCTCGAACGCCACCGTGGACTCTCGCTCCACCGAGGTTGGCCAGTACGTCCAGGCAAACAAGATCAACTACATGCGTAACTCCGTCAAGGCCATCGTCGACGCCTACGACGGCTCGGTGCGCCTGTTCCGCTGGGACGATCAGGACCCGATCCTGCGCACCTGGGAAAAGATCTACCCCGGCAGCGTCGAGCCCGTCTCGGCGATCTCTGGCGATCTCATGAGTCACCTGCGCTACCCGGAGGACATGTTCAAGGTCCAGCGCAACCTGCTCGCCACGTACCACGTGACCGACGCCGCCGGCTTCTATTCCGGCGGTGACCGTTGGCGCCTGGCCGAGGAGACCTCGACCTACGGTGCTGCCTCCTCGGCCGCCGCGAGCCCGCGCGTCGACGCGATGGGCAATCCTCTGCCCGCGCCGACGGCCCTGCAGCCCCCGTACTACCTGACCATGCAGATGCCCGGCCAGGAGAGCGCTGAGTTCTCGCTGACCTCGGTCTTCGTGCCCGGTGGCGGCGGCGAGGGGCGTCGCGAGGCCATGGCCGGCTTCCTCGCGGTCGACTCCGAGACCGGTAACACCCCCGGCCAGGTGCGTGAGGGATACGGCAAGCTCCGCCTGCTCGCCCTGCCCTCGTCGACGACCGTGCCCGGCCCCGGCCAGGTACAGAACAAGTACGACTCCGACGAGAAGATCGCTACCCAGCTCAACCTGCTGAACCAGGCCGACTCGACAGTGATCCGAGGTAACCTCCTGACACTGCCGGTCGGCGGCGGCCTCCTCTACGTCCAGCCCGTCTACGTGCAGGGCACCGGCTCCGCGTCCTACCCCGTGCTCCGCTCGGTTCTGACCGCCTTCGGTGACAAGGTCGGCTTCGCGCCCACCCTCGAGGAATCGCTGCGCCAGCTCGTCTCCGACGATGGAAACTCGTCCCCATCGTCTGGCACGACAAACCCCTCAACGGGGGATACCTCGCAGTCGGGCGCGACCTCCAGTGACGCGAACGCCCAGCTGGCGCAGGCCGTCAGCGACGCCGCGCAGGCGCTGCGCGACGCGGATGCGGCGATGAGCAAGTCTGACTGGACCGCCTACGGCGAGGCCCAGACGCGCCTGCGCGATGCCCTGGCCCGCGCGGAGGCCGCCCAGGCGGCGCTTGGTACGTCCTCGTCGGCGGCCTCGAGCTCGCCGACACCCAGCCCGAGCCCGACCACGTCGGCCCAATCGGGAACGCAAAGCGGCTCATAATCACAGTCGCTCGCTGTTGCACTCGGCCCCGCTGTCACGACTGTGACGCGGGGCCGGGCATTTTTCTCTCTGAGGGGAGCGGTGCTCGCGGCAAGACTGCCCTGTGTGCGTCGTCCAGTGTCACTACTATGGTGCGAAGCGTCCGCAGTGCGGACTCGTCAACGATGTGGAAGGAAACCCATGACTGACCCCCGCAGCTCTCTGCCTGCCCCCACGGGTGTGCCCCAGCCGTTCGAGGTGCCGGCCTCGGCCGCTCCGACGATGCCCGCTCCGACCTCCGGCGTATTCGCGCCGTCTCCTGCCTACGCGGCTGCGCCGAACCCGAAGCGCCCCGTGCTGTCCACCCACGGGCGGATTGCCGCGTGGTTGGTCCTTGCCGTCAAGCTCATTTTCATCGTCAACCGTTTCATTCCCTACAGCAGTGAGCGCCTTGAGTACTACTTTGATAGGTTCACGGATGTCATGTTCTGGACGTGGCTGCTGCTCGATCTTGTGATCGTGGTGTTCCTGTTCCTGTACGTGCGTCTGGGAATCAAGCCTCTGCGATACGTCGCCGCCGCTATCGTGCTCGTCGATTACTTCATCATCCTGCCCGTGTGGATCCACTTCCTGGGCGGAGACTGGCTGATCGCCTTTACTCCGCCAGAGTGGGAGGTCGGCGAAGTGGTGGCCTCCCTGCGATCACTCTTCATGTGGGTCCTCAAGTGGCTGTGCGTCGTCTCTTCCTTCGTCCTGGTGATCCCGGACCGCAAGGCTCCCACGATGTCGCAGCAGGGGACTGTGCCCACTCCGGGCGCTGCCCCGGTCGGCTACTACCCTCATGCGGTGGCGCCGGCCCAGCTCGCGGCGCCCCAGGGTGCTCCCGTGCAGATGCCGACGACTCAGGCCGCGCCGCCCCAGGGTGCTCCCGTGCAGGTTCAAGCCTCGAGCCCGGTGCTTGCACCTCCGAGCGGTGCCCCGCTCGCGCCTGGAACGCCGACAGATCCTGTGCAGGCCTCCGAATAGGGCGTCGATTCTGCGCTTCCTGACAGCGCTCCGTCGCTAGGACGTACATCACCGCGTTCGGTTTGTGCCCACCCGGATGATGCTCTAGACTATTTAGAGCCGACGCGGGGTGGAGCAGTTCGGTAGCTCGCCGGGCTCATAACCCGGAGGTCGCAGGTTCAAATCCTGTCCCCGCTACCACCACAGACCCGGTCCCGTGAGGGGCCGGGTCTTTTGTTTGTCACTTGTATGTCAGAGGGCAAACGCCTTGACTAATCCGCGTCTCGACGCGATAGTATTGCATGTTCGCCATCATGAACTGCGCCTTCGGGCGCGAGAGGAATAGAGATGAGCACTCTTGATCTGTCGCAGCTCACCGCTGCTGACATGGGCAATCCGGCGCTGACAGCGCAGGACCTCGCCGATATCACCGCCGCTCGCGCGGATCTACACCCCTACGTGGCGACGCACCCGTCGCTGTATCCTGCGCTTGCCCAGTGGCTAGCAAACCGGGGTGTTGTTCCCGCTCATCCTCCCGTTGCGCAGCCTGCTCCCGTCGCTGCCCCGGCGCAACCGGTCGATCCCTACAGTCAGGCTGCCGCGCCCGTGGAACAGCCCGCTGTCCAGGCGGCGCCCGTCGCGCAGGAAGCTCCTGCCGTTGAGCCCTCGCCTGTCGTTGAGGATGCTCCCGTTGTTGACCCGTCGCCCGTGCAGTCTGATGCATGGGGTGCTCCGCAGACCGAGCCC